>JBLHLE010000402.1:0-6680 GCA_047620805.1 Pirellulaceae bacterium | reverse complement strand
CGTCAACTTACCCTTGGCGACTTGCTGCTTGAGAACCGCATTGTCTTTTTGCAGGGGCCGATTCACACCGGCAACGCAAACGACTTGGTGATGAAGCTGCTGTACTTACAAAGCGAAAACCGACGCAAAGACATCCACTTCTACCTCAATTCACCTGGTGGGGATGTTATTGCTACTTTGGCTATCTACGACACTATGCAGATCCTGTCCTGTCAGGTTGCAACCTATTGTGTCGGTGAAGCAGCCAGCGGTGCTGCTGTTCTGCTGGCCGGTGGAGCGAAAGGCAAGCGATTTGCACTGCCTCACTCCCGAGTGATGTTGCATCAGCCCTATGGTGGTGCAGGCGGACAAGCTAGTGACTTCGAAATTCACGCCAACGAGATTCTCCGCAATCGGCAAATGCTGAACGAGATATTGGCCAGTCACACCGGTAAAGATATCGCTGATATCGAAAAAGATACAGAACGCGATTTCTTCATGAGTGCTCCGCAGGCATTGGAATATGGCTGCGTAGATGAGATCATCAAAAAGCCCCCTGTCGAAGAAGCTGTCGAAGATCTGTAAACGCAACTTGGGAAGATCAGCAGTCGCACACCACCGAACACGGAGTATTCGGAAGTTATGGCACCACTACCATTCGTAATCGATAAGGACGGGCGAGAAGAGCGGTCGTACGACATTTATAGCCGGCTATTGAAAGACCGAATTATCTTTCTCGGCGAACAAGTCAACGACCACATGGCCAACGCCGTCGTTGCTCAAATGCTCTTTTTGCAATCCGACGCACCCGATAAAGATATTCATCTTTATGTCAATTCGCCCGGTGGCAGTGTTACTGCTGGCTTGGCGATCTACGATACCATGCAATTTGTGTCGTGCGATGTCGCGACCTACTGCATCGGTCAAGCTGCCTCCATGGGAGCGGTCCTGCTCACTGCCGGCGCCCCAGGCAAACGATTCGCGCTGCCCAACGCTCGTATCATGATTCACCAACCGCTCTACGGCTATCAAGGTACGGCGGAAGATATTCAGATCCATGCCTACGAGCTGAAACGTATAAAGCTGCGTCTCAACGAAATCTTGCTCCATCACACAGGCCACTCGCTGCAGAAGATCGAAGAAGATACCGACCGCGATCGATTCATGAGCGCGGACGAAGCAGCTGAATATAACTTGGTGGACAAGGTAATCACCCGCATGGAATCTGGCACTCCCAGCGAAGAATCCAGCGACTAGCGACTAGCGATTTACGCGTTAAAGAAAAGAAGAAAAGAGACTGAAAAACGCTCGTAGACGCGACTCAAAAACTTCTCCAAGACGACGCTCGACCCAGCTAAAGTCGTCTGTCGCTAAAGCGAGCATTAGAGTACTGTCCCCTGCATGTGCTCTTACTGGATTTGAAACACGATCTGTTCGGCTTAGCTTGACTCGCTCTGTCGAACAGGAATCGTCCAGACACCACGGCCTCACCCGCAAGCGGCCAGTGGCAATTGCATTTCGAGTTTATTGATGTATGAACTGCATTGCTTGCGTTTGCGCGAGGTACGTTATGTCAAAGTATGGTGTTACTCTCACATTAGCCTTAGCCTGCATTGGCCTTTCCGTGCTGGGCGGGTGTAATCGCGTTTCCGTTCAGCAACGGCAATATCTCTCCCTGCTGGACGCGGAAAAGCGTTCGCTGGAAGACATCATCTATCGCCAGGAAGCTGAATACGAGGGGATCCTGAAGCAGCTAAAGAAATGCCGGTCGGAACGCGATGCCCATAAAATCGGATCGGGACTCAACGGTGATGGCTCGCCGGATAGGAAGATTCCCGGCGTCGAGATTCCTGGCATCGAGATTCCTGGCATCGAGATTCCTGGCATCGAGATTCTCGGCGTCGAGATTCCCGGCGAGACGGACGGCCCAGCCTTGGAACAGAACCCGATTCCGAACGTGGGTCCGAATTTTCCAGCTCCGCCCACCAATCCTGGCCCTCTCAATTCTGCCCCCGCCAACCCGGCACCTCCGGCAAACCGCGGTCCGTTACCATCGCCACTTGGTCCCCAAACGAATATACCTATAGACAAAAGCATCTCACACATCGTAATCAATCGACTGGAGACTCGCGGTATCGATGTCGATCGACAAAGTGGAGACGATGGGTTGCGCATCGTCGTGGAGCCGCGAAATAAAGATGAAGTCTTTCTGCCGCAGTTCGGACGTGTATCTGTCGTGCTCCTCGATCCACAAGAGTCTGGCGACAAGGCCCGTATTGCTCGTTGGGATTTTGATGCCGCGTCAGTACGGCAGTCGTTGCGTGACTCGCGAACGAACAAAGGGATTCACTTGGAGATGAAATGGCCAGGCGTTCCTCCGAATCACAGTCATCTGCGGCTATACGTTCGACTGGAGACGGAAACAGGCGAGCGATATAATGCCGAGCGCGAAATCGTTGTTCAGTTGCCGCATCGCTCGGCGCAATGGACGCCTCGCGCGGATCAAACTCGATTTGCCGATGCCGACGCAAATTCCCCTGCTCCCGCGCGAACCGCTGGCTCGCCCGAGTTTTCGCCCGAGCAGAACCCGCCGAGAACATCTCAGCGTCCCACGTGGTCGCCGGAACGACCAGTTAATTAGGACTCGTGGAGCGGATTTGGGCTCCCTCAGGGCGATTCTTCTCTTAACGATTCCCAATAGGACGACCCACTGGGGAGAGCTGTGTGCTAAAATAGTCTGTTCCGAAGGACTTTCTGGTGTACGTCAATTATTGCAGCCCTTTGTCGCTCTTCCGATGCGGAGACGCGTGGAGAATACAGCAATGGCTCGAATGGCACTTTCCGCTCTATTGTTCATAGTTACCGGTTTGATGACGCCTGCGTTCGTTGAAGCGGGCGAGTACAATCCCGTTCTGAGCGTCGGTGATGCCGCTCCTGCATGGAAAGAACTGCCGGGTGTCGACGGCAAAAAACACTCACTAGCGGATCTCGAAAAGTACGATGTGGTCGTTTTGGTTTTCACTTGTAACAGTTGCCCATACGCGATTGATTACGAAGAGCGGATCATGAACATGGCCAAGTCATACGCCGACAAGAGCGTGGTGTTGGTTGCGATCAATGTTAATAAAGTGCCCGAAGACAGCCTTGAGAAGATGCAGGAGCGGGCGAAATTGAAGAAATTCAACTTCTCCTATCTGTATGATGATTCGCAGCAAATAGCCAAGGATTACGGGGCGACGTACACACCAGAGTTCTTTGTGTTAAACAAAGAACGCAAATTGGCCTACATGGGAGGCTTCGACGATAGCTCGGCGATCGCGAAAGTGAAAAAGAAGTATTTAGCGGATGCATTGGATGCGGTATTGGCCGGAAGGGCTCCCGCAGTAAAAGAAACTGTTGCGATTGGTTGTCGCGTGCGATTCGAACGAAGTCGCCGCCGCAAGCCTGAGTAGAGCGGAGTCGGCGCGAGATAATGGCATTGGAACTAATTGCAACTGCGGCGTTTGGCCTCGAAGCCATCGTCGTCCGGGAGCTTCGCGCTTTAGGGTATGAAGCGAAAACGATTCAGCCCGGTCGCATCTTGTTTACCGGCGAAGAAGAGGCGATATGCCAAGCGAATATCTGGCTCCGCTCCTCCGACCGTTTGCTTATTCGCGTTGGGAATTTTGAGGCCACGGACTTTGGTCAGCTGTTTGATCAGACGGTCGATCTTCCGTGGGAACGCTGGCTGTCTTCGAGCGACGCTTTTCCAGTTGTCGGCAAGTCTGTCGGTTCACAATTACACAACGTGCCCACTTGCCAAAAGATGGTCAAGAAAGCGATTGTGGAGCGATTGCGAAAGGCGCACGGCGTCGAGACGCTCGATGAGACGGGGCCGAAGCACAGCGTTGAAGTGAGTGTCCTTAAAGACGAAGTGACGCTGTCGATTGACACGACCGGTGAAGGGTTGACGCGTCGCGGATATCGCAAGATGGTTGGCTCGGCTCCGCTCCGCGAAACGATGGCCGCGGCGATGATTCAACTATCGTATTGGAATGAAAAACGATTGTTCCTCGATCCATTCTGCGGCACGGGGACCATACCGATCGAAGCCGCCATGATTGCTCGCAATCGAGCCCCCGGTATGCATCGAGAATTTGCGGCGGAGCACTGGCCAACAGTCGCACCTGCGCTGTGGAATAAAACTCGGGAGCACGCTCGCGACGTGGAGAAACCCAGGCTCGCGAGGAAATTACTCGCTTCTGACATCGACCCGCAGGCTATTGAACTCGCCCGTTATCACGCGCGGCAAGCGGGCGTCGAGAACGACATTGAGTTTAAGATCCGCGACTTCTTTGAGTTTCGCTCTGGCGAAGCCTTCGGTTGCCTCTTTGCCAATCCGCCTTACGGTCATCGAATGGGTGAAGGAGCAGACGTACTCGAAATGTACGACCATCTGCCGGATGTTTTCAGTGAGCTAGAAGAATGGTCCTATTGGATCTTGACTGCGGAATCAAATTTCGAGCACATTGTTGGTAAAGAAGCCGACCGTCGTCGCAAACTATACAACGGCCGAATTCAGTGCACGCTTTATCAGTATTATGGTGCTCGACCTCCACGCGAAGAGACACCTGAGTAGATTCAGAGTCGCATCGAAAACTTCGCGGTCCCGCTACTGCTAGGACCAATACGGCCAGTTCCAGACTACAGTTCGGAATTGTTGAGCACATCTTAAAGTAGAGTAGAAAATGAACTCTCTTTTCGCACCGGCAAACTCATTTCGTGTCTTAGCTTTGCGACGCTGTCAATTGACCTGTAGGAAGGAGGCGAGCATGCGAATAGCCGTTGCAATAGTCTTCGCCGTACTTTCGGTTGCACCGGCCGCTGCGCGGCCAAATCCTTTTCCTCGAGCGGTACTAAATGAAAAGTCCGTCGCTCACTGGAAATTCAATGGAACGAAAGATGGGTGGCAGATCCACGAGCGGGCTCGTGGGGAAGTTGCTGAACAGTCGTGGAAGCTCGCTTGCGACTCCAACGACCCGATCCTTTTGTCGTCGCGATTTGAGGGACGGGGAATGCTGCAGTTCAGCGTTCGTATGCGGGCAACTGGCTCGGGGCCCGGGCAGGTGTTTTGGCTTTCCGATAAACAGCCCGGGGCTGCGGAAGAGCGAAGTGCTCGATTCGATATTTTGAGTGACGGAAAGTGGCACACTTATCAAGTCAACTTGCCGACGGCCACTTTGACAAATCACTTGCGATTCGATCCGATTGTTGCGGCCGGAACTGTCGAGCTCGACTGGATTGAAGTTAAGGAAATTCAGTTGCACCCGCTGGAGATAGAACGGACCGAACTGATAGAGGGTGCCATCCGAGTGCATCTTCGCAATCATGGTGATACCGAGTTGAGCTGCAGTAGCGGTGGGCAAGAATTCGCACTGGCAGCTAAGAGCACTTCGCAGCAGGACATTTCTAAGCCTCTGAATATAGCGCGACCATACGGCCTTGCCAAGCTGCAGTTCCTGGTCGACGGGTTGCCAACGGTTGAACGGAGAATGGTAATCATCGACTCGCGAGTTGAAGGCGACTGGTTGCCGTTGGGCAAAGATTCGAACTTCCTCGTGGCTAAAGATGGCAGTGGCGTTCGCCTCATGCGTGGAGGAAAAGTCGTTGGCAATATCGCGCCACTCGTATGGAATCGGCAGGATGTGCCGCAGCTTAAATTGGAGGAGCACGGCGCAGGGCGAATATCATTCACTGGCGAAGGCGTCCAGCGGCTAAGTCTGACGCTGGATAAGAACGATCTCATCGTCGAACTACAATCCGAACGCGACTGGGAATCGCCCGTCGTCCGAGTTCTTGGAACCCTTGAGCAGGGACTCCTGGCGGGAGTTGAGCATCTAGGACGCGGCGAAAGCTCATCGTCGACGATTGACTTGCACGGTCCCGAACACGACCGCTTCGAAACGAACCCTCTGAATCTGACGATGCCATTGATGGCAGTTGTCACTGAGCGGGCAAGCGTCGCGATGCTGTGGCAAAACAACTCGGCACAGCCTGCGTTTGCCGTCCCCAATTTCGTCGATGGAGCTCCCGATCACAGGATGGCGTTGAAGGGAGCTGCTGGCCCGGTGAGGATTCGAGTCGGGGATTCGTTCGCTGCCGGAGAACGGCTGGAGGATATAGTCCTCTGGGCGGTCCAACATCGCGGTGGTCTACCCGAGTTGCCAGTTCGCCCACGCAACTCGGCGGCGCAGGAGTCGTTCATTTACGAATGTTTGACGAAGAGTGAAATACGGGCCGCCGATGGGCGTTGGTATCACGCCATGATTGCGGGGGGAAAATACTTGCCCGCTCAGCCGCATTATTTTGGTGATGTCGCGTCTGCCATGTTTCGTATGGATGGCGCAGTTCCGAATTATCGGCCACTTGGAGCCGGCGGTTCCCACATTCGCAACGATGCGGTTTTCTTTCTGACGGGGCAAGCGGCGAATTGGTATCGACAAAAACGTTTGGCCGCAGAAGGTATGTACGGTAAACAACTCCCCGACGGCTCGTACCGATATGATGGAGAGTTTCGCGGCGGGCATTTCGAGAATACGGCCAGCGGGCATTGCGCTCGATCAGCGGTGGCGATTTTGGAATACGCCAAATGCAGTGCCGACCAAAAGGCGATTTCAGTTGGCTGCAAAACACTCGACTACATGAAGCGTTTTCGCACTCCG
>JBLHLE010000401.1:0-6689 GCA_047620805.1 Pirellulaceae bacterium | reverse complement strand
GTGAAGGTCAAGCGAAGACGAACGATTGGTTTCATCGCTGGATTCTTTTTGGCATGTTCCCCTATGCTGACAAAATGCGTTCGGCCTTATGGCCCGCTCGCATCGCCCAGTCCCTCGGTTTGGACAAGCTTTTTATTGCGTCGGGTTTGGTTAACTTTCTGCCTACTCGCTTGCAGCGTCTAGTCCGTTTATTGCCCCCGCTCGAAAAGACGCCCGAACCGCTTCCGCCCCATCTCCCCGCCAAAGGAGTGAAGCGAGCGACGGTTGTCTTGCTGACCGGATGCGTAGCCGACGTCATGTTCCGCAAGACTCACTGGGCCACAGCTCGCGTCCTCCAAGAGAATGGCTGCGATGTCATCGTTCCTAGCAAGCAGGTATGCTGTGGAGCGATACATCTGCATTCAGGGCACAGCGAGCCCGCCAGGGATTTCGCGGACGCGAATGTCGCGGCGGTTAATCTGGATGAAGTGGACGCCATCATCACCAATGTTGCAGGCTGTGGCTCGATGCTCAAGGATTATGGGCACCACTGGGATGACGAGAACACGGAGCAGCGACAAAAATTTGCCGATAAGGTGAAAGACGTTAGCGAGTTTTTGGATGAACTCGGCCTGATCCCGCCCACAGGTGAGGTCAATACAACTGCAACTTACCACGATGCTTGCCACTTAGCTCATGCTCAGAAAATTCGAGATCAGCCGCGCAATCTATTGTCGCAAGTTCCCGGTTTGAAGCTGGTGGACTTGCCCGAGTCTGATATGTGCTGTGGAGCCGCGGGAACTTACAACTTGACCGAACCGGAAATGGCGGGCCGTTTAGGGAAACGCAAAGTCGATAACATCTTGTCGACGCAAACCCGCGTGGTAATTACCGCCAATGCCGGTTGTTGGCTGCAAATTGCAGCAGAGGCAAGAAAACACGGTCACGTGTTAAAGGTAATGCATCCAATGGACTTATTGGACGTGAGTTACCGCAACGAACAGTTGTCGTAATGACGTTGTCTTTGGGGGCGAGGCCGAGACTATTACGACGGTAACTTTGCCAGCGTTGATCAGGCAATTGCTCGATCGTCAAACGTCGCGATCTCCAGATCGATGAGTCGTTCCACCAAGCGTTCTGTGGTCGGTCGTCGCAACGGTTCTTTGCTGAGCATTTGCATTAGTAGATATCGAATTTCTCGCGTGATAAGCGGATCGAATTGCCGCGGATCCAACGCCTGAACTTGCCGATGTGCCACGACGTATTCTTCGTCTGCCAATTGGCCCAGCGGGTGCGTACCCGTTAGCAACTCAAACAGGACTACGCCTAATGAGTAGATGTCACTGGCGAAGCTTTCTTGAAACGAGGAACAGTAGATCTCGGGCGCGGCGTAGCGTGGAGTTGCCAAAACGGTATGGGGATCCGAGGCGACTTGAAACTCTCCCGTCACCTTGCGGGCGAACCCGAGGTCGCAGATCGTTACGTGGCCAATCGGTGAGACGATGAGGTTCGCCGGTTTTAGATCTCCGTGAATCCAGCCCGCGGTATGTAATGCAACGAGCCCTTGTGTGGCTTGACGAACTGTCCACAATGCTTGCGACGTGGACAATGTGGTCGTGCTGCGAAGCAAGTCCGCAGCGTTTTTTCCATCGAGAAACGGCAGCACAATATAGGGTTGGTTGTTCTCAATTTGGGCGTCGAGCACCGGAACAATGTGCGGATCGGAAATTTGTGAGCCGACGAACGACTCGCGCTGCAATCTCGACTTAGTGAAGAGGTCGCGACTAAGTTCAGCTCGTGGCATCTTGATCGCATAGTCGAACGTATCGTCCGTTTGGTGAACGGACCCTGCTCGAAATACGTCGCACCATCGTCCGCTGCCGATGAGTTCGCGAAGTCGGTAGTTGCCGAGAATGGTCGGCGGCGCAGAGTGCACGCGCGGACCGCGTCCTGTTGATTGGATAATTGACATGAGATTGTCGGGGTAGAGGAGGGGGGAAGAGGAGTGTATTAGTTGTATCGGACGGTGAAGTCGCAAGGTTAAACTAAACTTCCCATCCCTCCCTTTACCACTACCTTTCCCGTTCCGCCCGCTTTATGCACGTAGTGCGGCGGTTCTCGCTCTCTGTTCTGCAACTCGTTTGAACATCTCATCCACGATGACGCCTGCCAGGATCACCGCACCGATGATCGCAAACTCGAGCTGTGTCGGAATTCCCAAGATATTAATCGCGTTGTAGAGCACTCGCATGACCGCTGCACCGATAACTACGCCGAGGATAGATCCTTCGCCGCCGCGCAAGCTACAGCCACCGAGAACGGCCGCGGCAATTGCATAGAGTTCGTAGAAGTTACCGTGCCCCGATGGTTGAATGGAGTTGATATCTAACGCAAACAGGATTGCTGCCATGCAGGCAAGGCAGGAGCAGATAACGTAAGCCATGACGATCATCGAGTCGGTGTTGATACCGCTATATCGCGCGGCTTCCTCGTTTCGTCCGAGTGCCAGGAGATAGCGACCGTAGATTGTGAAATTCAAAAAGACGCCAGCAACTACAGCCAGTGCCATCAGCAATAAAAACGGCGAGGGAACTTCGACTTGGTCGATCGGAGTCATTCCGGCCAGCACGAGAATAGCGCCGGTAATAAATAAGAATGCGGTCGATCGCACAAAAACTCCGGCGAGTTGAGTCGCGATTCGAAGGAAGACGATGATACTGCCGACTACGAGCGATAGATTAACCACCGTTAGGAATATTTTTCCGATCTTAGAGCCGACGATTGCAGTGAATCCGATCGCACTTACGATTGCAGGAGGTGTTTCCGCGTAGGTTGCTTGGATTTGAAGCCAGAACGCAGCTCCACCAAGGCACGCGACGGCGAGCGGGGCGAGGACGATGTACCGCTTTTCCCTGAGAGAGATGACCAGCAATATCGCAAAGGCGACTGCTGTTAGCAACTCACCAGACATGAGCATGATGATTTGAGTCGCAGTTGGCGAAATATCCGATTGCCAGGAAAGGACGAAGCTCGGTTCCGGATTTGAAAGACCGCAAATCGCGGCTATGGCAAGAGCATATCCAATTGCGGCGATGGCGATCGGTGAAACCTGCGGCTCAATGCGAGATTCGCTGCCGCTTCTAGTCCAGATTCCAAGGGCGATAGCGAGTGGCCCGATAATTGTAATGGTCCAGAAAGTCGCGGTCGCAAAGCCAGTGTAGAGAATCTCAACGACTCCGAATGTTACGATGCCTATAACGACGACAACGAATCCGATACGCATCGTCTTGGCACTGCTATTGGCTCGCAGCATTTGCCAAACGCCCCAGCAAAGTACGGCGAACCCCAGGGCCAGAATAACCCAGACAGTTTCAAACGGCCTTCCCGTGGCGATAGTTTTTAGAGACTGGAAGTCGGTACCGAATCCCTGCGTTTGGTCGTCGGTGAGCCAACGCGCGAAACCGCGATAAAACAGTAGCCCGCACAGTGTGACGACAAATGGTTGCAGTTTGACTTGCGTGATTAGAAAGCCGTGCAGCAGTCCGATGATTATCGCAACTTCAAAGGTCCAGACGACGATTAGGCAAATGGAAAGCCACTCCGGAATCTCGCGGACGGGCATGTACCAACCAATTGGAAACAGGAGCAGCCCAGCGGCAATAAGACCAGCAGGAGCTCGAAGTTGGCTAGCCCCTTTTTTGAGTAGCTTGGGTAGGAATGTCAGCAAACCTGCTACACCAGTTGCTACCGCAGTTCCGAGAAAAAAACTATTTGACCAAGCGGAAATCTCGTCAGCCATGAGCCAGCGCATTCCCAGTGAGGCCGCTGCGATGGCGATAAAAAAACCAGGCCAGCGCATATCGCGAGCATGTTTCCCTGGCAATTTCGGTAGCCCCCACATTATTCCCGCAGCGACGAGCGATATTCCTGTCGCTATAAACGTCCAATTCAGCGCAGTTCCTGGCGGTTGCTTTTGTATTTCCAAAAGACACATCGGAAGTATGCAGCCGATCAATCCGACCAGCGACCCGATGGACAGATCGATACCGCCAGTGATGATGACGAAGGCCACACCGATGCTGATGATTCCAAACAGCGATGTCCAACGCAGTGTATTTTGGATGTTATAAGGTTTCGCGAAATCGGGATTTAAAATGGTCGTCAGCAGACAGACGAAAACCAATAATCCGAAAATACCAAGAACTTTTTTCATGAATCCGCGTCCTATAACGCTTCGCTGTCGTTGCTAGTTGCCAAGTCGCCACCGGTTGCAAGATGCATAATGGCTTCTTCGCTTAGATCACTGCGTTTCAACTCGCCGCTGATTCGCCCTTCGTGCATTACTAAAGTGCGGTCCGACATTCTCAAGATCTCTTCCATTTCGCTGGAAACAAAGAGAATCGCGACGCCAGTCTCCGCCAGTTGTTCCATTAGTTGATAGATCTCTTCTTTGGCGCCGACATCAATACCTCGCGTCGGTTCGTCCAGCAGCAGGATCTTCGGCGCCATCGCCAGCCATTTACCGAGCACAACCTTCTGTTGGTTGCCTCCTGACAAGTACCTGGCAACTTGCATTGCGTGCGGCGTCTTGATATTCAGTTTCTCGATCATCTCTTCGGTAATGTTCGCTTCGTGTGTGGAATTCAAGAAGCCGAAGAACTGATTTTGACGCAGGCTTGCCAGTCCGATATTCTCACGGACCGCCATTTCGATAATGAGTCCTTGTTGTTTGCGGTCCTCGGGAACCAGTGCGATGCCTGCGTGGATTGCGTCCAGCGGACTTGCTATGTCGAGCGTTTCACCAGCGAGCTTTATCGTTCCGCCGAGTTTCTTTTCGACGCCGAAGAGCACTTGTAGCATTTCAGTTCGCCCCGCACCGACGAGTCCTTGGACTCCTACGATTTCGCCCGCCCGTAGCTTGAAGTTCAATTTGTGGTTGGGATTCGCTGGCACGATTAAGTCTTCGACTTCCAGGAGCAATTCGCCTGGAGGCAATGGCTCGTGGCTATATAGCTGCGAGATTTCGCGACCGACCATCAATTGGACCATGCGGTCGTGATTGATATCGTCATTGTCGATATTGCCCGCATTTTCGCCGTCTCGTAGAACTGTCACTCGGTCAGCCAACTCTTCGACTTCGCCCAAGCGGTGCGAAATGTAAATGATACTGACGCCTTGCGACCGCAAGTCTTTAACGACTTGGAACAACGCCTCCGTTTCTTTGGTCGAAAGACTCGAGGTGGGCTCGTCCATTATCAATACTCGAGCGTTCACCGAAAGCGCCTTGGCAATCTCTATCATCTGCTGTTTGCCGATGGGAAGTGAGTTGACGATTGTCCGCGGAGAGACATCCAAGCCAACTTTTTCCAGTACAACTTCCGAGCCTTCGTCAATTTTTGCGCGATCAATCAGCCCGCAGAATAATGGTTCCCGACCGAGAAAGATATTCGCTCCCACATCCAAGTTATCGGACAGGTTGAGCTCTTGGTGAATCAGTACGATGCCGTTTGCCGATGCTGTCCGAACAGAGTCGATACGGAGCGGCTTTCCGTCCATCAATATCTGCCCCTCGTCGGGCTCTTGCACACCCGCGAGGATTTTCATCAACGTACTTTTACCAGCGCCGTTTTCGCCCAACACCGCCAGCACTTCCCCTGGGTACAAATCCATATCGACGTCGGTCAATGCACGAACACCCGGGAATCGTTTGGTGACATTTCGGACTTGGAGAATCGGGGACGACATTGGAGGATCTGCAATCAACTAGGTCATGAGCAATTCGGCGTGATTTTGACTTCCGGCTCTTAAACAAAACGGACGTTCCACTCTCTCACCTTGAACATCGTCCGCTGATGAGAGTGTGAAACGTCCGTGATCTCACCTAATCTAATTGCCGGATCTCGCGGTTGCCAGTGGCAGTGCTACGGTGCACCGTTACTGCATCTATTAATTCGCGACTATTTTCCGACCTTGGCTTTTAGGTCCGCCCAAAATTCTTCGACGTTATCGAGTTTGACGACTTTGACGGGAATATCCACTACCTTGTTTTCAGGGATTACGCTCTTGTCGCCACGAGCCAGTGCCGCCAAGATTCGTACCGATTCATAACCGAATTCGTAGGGCTGCTGAACGACGGTCGCTTTGATATGACCATCGGCAATTCCCTGCAGGGTAGCGTCTTCTTCGTCAAAACAGACAATCGGCATTTCGCCTTCCTTGCCAGCATCTTTGACGGCGGAGAGGATTGCTGGGCCGTTATAACTCCAAAGTCCAACAAGACATTTCACATCCGGTTGACTGGCGATTGTATCTTCGACATTTTGCTTGGCTCGCGCTCGATCGGCGAGGTCGGTGCGAATGTCAATAATTTCAATCTTCGAGTCTTTGATCGCGTCTTTAATGCCATTGGAACGGTCGATTGCGTTTTGAGCATCCATCCGACCGACAAACAGCATTATCTTTCCGCCTTCGGGAAGAACTTCCATGATCAGCTTGCCTGCTTCCTGACCAGCGACGAAGTTATTCGTGCCGACATAGCAAAGGCGGTCCGAATCGGGGGCATCGGAGTCGTGGGTGATCACGTTGATTTGTCCGGCCGCTTTGTTCAGCATCTCAACTTGGTTCGCGGCATCGTTAGGGCTGATGGCCATGCCCGTCACGCCGCGAGCGATGACATTTTCGACGAGTCGCTGTTGGTTTTCGGGCGTACC
>JBLHLE010000400.1:0-6692 GCA_047620805.1 Pirellulaceae bacterium | reverse complement strand
ACCCAACGCTTACTGTCGCCACTTCGCCAGTCCCGCATTGCATAATAATTGCCCTCGGCGGGGCCTTGCTGCGAAACCGAACGGTTGGTTCCAGCCTGAGTCGACTCCACTACTTGCAGCCACTGGCGAGTCAAATAACCTTGGCGAGGATAGACGGTCAACGAATCCTTTCGTTCAAAACGATTGCCGACGTGAATCAAGCCGAGCGGATATCGCGTTGAGATTTCGCAGCGATTCAACTGGTATTGCCCGCGTGCCGGAACCATTAACTTGTAGTGTTCGCGGGCGGACGTTGCAGCCGGGATACGAGAGAACATTACATCGACGTGTACTTCGCTACTGACAGCCGTTTGTGGGCTAATCCGGCGAATGTGGTCCCGCACCATGATCACTCTGCTGTCCAACCAGGGCCGATTGTTCTCGACTTCCAATTCGACGTGAATCGTCTCTCCAGAAAAAACGTGGTCCGGCAGCGTCCGACGGACTCGCAGACCTCGCAGCATCATCGACGCTATCCGCCAATTGAAAAGGATTGGCCCAATCATCATTCCAGCGAGTATGTACAACAGGTTCACGTCGCGCAACACTGCGCCGCCGATGATGAACGCCAGCACAAAAAGGTAGTACCAACCTTCGCGAGCTATGAACCAATTGCGAAACAATGTTAACTACCTGATCAGGTGGGAGTAGTAACTGAATTGACCAATCGTTGAATCAGTGACTCAACTGCCGCTCTTTGGCCATCTTGCAAAAACGACCGCGGAACAACTCGATGTGAAAGGGCTCCCACAGCTAATTGCTTGACGTCGTCGGGGACAACAAAGGAACGTCCGCTAATGTATGCTGCGGATTGAGCTGCGCGATAAAGACTCAACGCGCCTCGTGGGCTAACACCTACGCGTAACTCCTGGCAGTTTCGCGTCGCTTCGACAATGTCCAGTAAATAGTCGTAAATCGAATCCTCGACTTCGATCTCTCGGACCCGCTGCTGTAACGATGCGATTTGAACTTCGTCGACGACGGGCTGCAAGTGATCGACAGGTTCTCCGCTACGATGAGTGGAAAGAATCCGCCGCTCTTGTTCGCGACTGGGATAACCGACGGAAACTCGCAACAGAAACCTATCGAGCTGACTTTCCGGAAGAGTATAGGTGCCTTCGAATTCAAACGGGTTTTGTGTCGCGATAACCATGAACGGAGTCGGCAAGTCGTAGGTGTGTCCATCGACTGATACTTGGCCGTCCCCCATTGCTTCCAGCAACGCACTTTGGGTTCTCGGTGGCGCTCGATTGATCTCGTCCGCCAATACTATGTTAGAAAAGATCGGGCCCGGAATAAACTCGAACTCGGCCTCTCGACTATTGAAAATGTTCGAGCCAACGATGTCGCTCGGCAACAAATCCGGAGTAAATTGAAGTCGACAGAATTTGCCGGAAACGCTCTTGGCTAACGCCCTCCCCATCAGCGTCTTGCCGACACCTGGCACGTCTTCTAACAAGATATGTTCGCCGGCAAGCAAAGCTATCAGGCACTGGCGGATCACGTCGTCTTTTCCCAATACCACTTCGCGCATGTTGGTTTCGAGTTCAGTGACCGCAGTATTCAGGTCCGTTGCCATTCAATCCTTCCTCGTTGATCCCACCAACTACCAAGTTCACTCCGTCCATGGCGCTTGTGTGGGGATATTACTGGCTGGCTTTGATTTGATCAGATTTAAACAAATGGAGGCATTGAGACCCAATGCCTGGCGAGACAGCAATCGTGTTGCCCCCTCAGTTTATTGAGCTGCGGAACAAGGACGGTCGAAACCAACTCCGTGTCCGATCGCATCGATGGTCTTTATTGTAACTGCGACGGCCCAAACCATCACCTAGACGGCTGCGAGGAGTGTGATAGCTCTGATATCACGCCGTTTCGGAAAACTTTCTTGGGCTGGCAATGAACCATTAAATGATTGCAGCGTAATAACTTACGTCCGTTGGCGAGGCGTTATCCTCGGGCGTCCCAACTAGAGTGTAACAATTAGGACGCGAGTGGACGATTTAAAGAGACACCTGCCTAACGCTGAATTATGAGGCGAATGCGACTTCCTTGCCGCTTCGCAGCGCCGTTGGTAGGCTGTAAGATCGCCCCAAAATCCCTGTTATAATGCATTTCCCGTTCTATCATTCTGCTCGAGTTAAGGGACCCCGAGTTAAGGGACCCCGAGTTAAGAGACGGCGAGTTAAGGGACCCCGAGTTAAGAGGCGGCATCTGGGTGGGGCGCGAGAACGAACGTAGGAACGAGCAGGCGTAAACAAAACAGGCAAAATAAATAGATGGCATCCGCGGAACATGATTCTGGTTATTCGCTTCACTTCATCTCCCTGGATGATCAAGGTGATTCGCAACAATTGGATCTCCCTGCGCCCAGCCCTGACGCGATGCAATTCTTTGATCTAAATTCGGACTCGCCGCTTCCTAATTTTCCCGACGAACTACCCGCAACTCGGCCCGCCACCACCGAAGTGCCTCGTCAGCTCCCGCAAGCGTCACTAACTGGCTCGGGATCTGACGCTGAGAACGTCGTCGAAGGTGCTGCCGGAATATGGATCAGTGGCGATACTCTGATGTGCGCTTGTCCAGAATGTCGGGCTCCCATGACCATTCGGATCTGGCTAATGGTCGCCGACTGCTGGAAGTGCAAAACCAGTATCGAGCTTTCGGAGGAACAGGAACGAGAAGCTCGCCGCCTGATCAAGAAACAAGAGGAAAGTAGCCAAACGCAGCAACCGAAATCCGCTCTTAGCGCGAAATCGAAACAACCAACGACTAAATCGCCGGCGGCTCCGAACGAGCAAAAGAGTAAGTCAACAAAACAGCAACAGGTTTCCAGCGCGGCCACGCCCGCAGCAAAATCGTCGGACCCCGCGAACAAAAAAACGCCAGATGGGGCTGCGATTACGCAAACGCCACCACCTACGCCGCAACGTAAGCAGGCGGAACAACGTAAGCAGGCGGAACAACGTACGCAGGCGGAACAACGGCGCAAACGTCCCAATCAACCGATGGTCGGCGCGCGAGCCAATATCCGCAAAATGGCTCGCACCGGTTCGGCGTACTTGTGGCTCACCGCGCTGTTTCGCGACACGCCCGCTTGGCTGGTGAGTATGGTCTTTCACTTGGTGCTGCTCGTGTTGCTTAGCTTGCTCACCTTGGATGACAGTCGTGAAGAACCGCTAATCACTTTGTCTGCTACCGTCGACAAGAATGTCCGCGAGGGTGATGAAGCGGTCATGATTGATGTGGAAAATCCGGAATTCGATTTGCCCGTTCCAAGGGACTTCGATCCCAACGACGCGAAACAACGTGAATCGATGCTGAAGAATGATCAACTGGCCAAGCAGCTCCGCATCGATCCCGATGCGAAAGTGCCATTGCCCGAGGTCCACAAAGTCAAAAATCAAATCGCTCGGACGGGCAATATTCGATCGGCTCTATTGGCTCGCGATCCTCGACTTCGAGTTGAAATGGTAAAGAAAGAAGGCGGCACCACGCTGACGGAAGCAGCAGTCGCTCGCGGTCTTGATTACCTTGCCACTACACAACGATCTGACGGCAGCTGGCGGCTTGGTTCCGGTCAATCGTCAACTGCGGCAACATCATTGGCACTCTTTCCGTTCTTCGGTGCTGGCCAGACTCACATTGTCGGACGCTATCAAGAAAACGTAGCCAAAGGTGTGCGTTGGATGGTGAATCAGCAAAAAGAGAACGGAGATATGCGTGGAAATTCCACTCGCAACGCCGGCATGTACGCTCACGGCCAATCGACAATCGTGTTGTGCGAAGCATTCCTTATGTCGGGTGACGAAGAACTGCGAGCGCCCGCGCAAAAAGCTGTCGATTTTATCGCCGCCGCACAACTCGACGACGGTGGTTGGAGATACGTTCCGAAGTCGGAAGCCCCTCGCGACCGCGGTGACACGAGCGTTGTTGGCTGGCAAGTTATGGCTCTACAAAGCGCCAAAGCTGCTGGATTGACCGTCGATAAATTGACGTTGCAACGCGCCGGCCACTTCCTCGACTCAGTTTCCAGTCGCGATGGTTCGTTGTACGCCTACCAAGCATCTCAATCACCAAAGCCAACTATGACCGCCGAAGGCCTGCTTTGTCGCATGTACCTCGGCTGGACCAAGGAAGACATCGCTCTGGGGGAGGGAATCAATTGGCTACAAGTGAACCATCTTCCGTCCAAGAAGGGCCCCCACGATATCTATTACTACTACTATGGCACGCAAGCAATGCACCACTACGGCGGTGAAGCCTGGGAGACGTGGAACGCTCGGATGCGCGAGATCCTCGTCGATCAGCAAGAGAGTAGCGGCGCTAACGCAGGTAGCTGGTCTATGAAAAGTCCACACTCTGGCGGTCGCCTCTACGAAACTTCACTCGCCATCTGTACGCTCGAAGTCTACTACCGACACTTGCCGATCTTCCGCCAAATCGATCTCGACTAGAACAGCAGTAACGCTGTCGGCGATTCCCTGCTTCTTTTTTCGCATCGTCACTTCTTCAATCTGTGCCGAAGTGTTGCATTGAGACGCGATTCAAGCTTCGCAAGCCACGATCCAGCCGTTCGCTCTCAAGTCACCCAGGAACCACTTTCGCGATAACTCGCCTTTGCGCATGGCATCGAGGTAGAATGTTTCACGTATTCGAAAGCCAGCTTGCTTGAGATCGGAGAAAAGTTCTCGCCGTCGAAAAACGTGTAAGAACATGTTGTGTACGCCGCGATAATTGAAGAACTTGTCGCCGGCGTCGTAGTCTTTTTGGGTCCAGGACTTTAACAAACTACCGAGGACCCAGCGAACACCCCCGGGATCGTAAAGATTGAACCAGAAGTTGTGAACGTGCAGGACGAATACGCCGCCTGGCGCGAGGATGCGGTTAACATGTTGTAGCGCTTTCCGCCGATTCTCCCGACCTTGAATCATGCCCAGCGTGCTGAATAAGCAGATGGCGTGATCCACGCTGTTGTCAGCTAGTCCGTCGAGGTCGACAAGATTCGCGTGCAGGCATTCAATCGGCAACGACTCCTCGTCCGCTTTTTCCTGGACGATGTGCAACATCTTCAGGGACAGGTCCACAGCCAGTCCGCGGAATCCCGCTCGCACTAAAGGAACTAGGGCTCGCCCTGTTCCACATCCTAAGTCCGCCACAACTTTGTTTTGATTGCGATCGGCGTCGAGGTGCCGAGCTACGACTTCTTCGTCCAGATCAAACAACCTGGTCAACGCAAAATAGTCATCGTAATCGCCCGCAATCGAGTCGGAATTGACGTATTCCCACACCCCTCGCGTCAGCCCGCGAGGCAGTTGCCACCGCGCTTTCGGCTGGTTCTTGTTTCCAAAGTCATTCATCAGCAATGCGCAATATGTAAGGTGTGCGGCGGTTCATCATAGTAGCGCATTTCGACGAGGTAGTTCTGGAGAGCTGGGACATGACAGCCCGTTGCTGGATTTCTGATTCAGCAGTATAATTGCGGACTTGGCTTTAGCACAGAATAACGAACGTAGGAGAAAAGCTGTGGCTCTTCGCATCGCAATTAACGGTTTTGGTCGAATTGGACGCCTTACATTTCGCAACCTGATGGCTCGTTCCGACGAGTTTGAAGTAGTGGCTGTCAACGATCTTACAGACAACAAGACACTGGCCACACTGCTCAAGTATGACAGTACCCACGGTCGTTACGACGGCGACGTTTCGTATGACGACGAACACTTGATCGTCAACGGTAAGAAAATCAAAGCACTTGCCGTTCGCAATCCAGCCGAGCTGCCTTGGGGTGACCTGGGCGTGGATATTTGTATCGAAAGTACTGGTATCTTTACCGGTCGCGCTTCCGGTTCCAAATCTGGTTACGACAGCCACCTGACTGCCGGAGCCAAGCGAGTTGTATTGAGTGCACCCGCCAAAGACGGTGCCGACCTTACTGTTGTTTGCGGCGTCAACGACGACCAGCTGACTGCAGAACAGTTGTGTATCTCAAATGCAAGTTGCACAACCAACTGTCTGGCACCTGTTGCTAAAGTGTTGCACGATAACTTTGGCATCGAATCCGGTTTGATGACCACAGTTCATGCTTACACGAATGATCAACCCATCCAGGACATGCCGCACTCCGATCTCTACCGAGCTCGCGCCGGTGCCCAGAACATCATCCCAACGTCGACAGGTGCTGCGAAAGCAGTCGGTCTGGTAATTCCAGAACTTAACGGCAAATTAACTGGCATCGCCTTGCGAGTTCCAGTTGCAACCGGAAGTGTTGTGGATTTGACCTGCAATCTCACCAAAGAAACAACTTCCGCAGAGATCAACGCAGCGATGAAAGCTGCTGCGGAAGGTCCTCTGAAAGGCATCTTGTACTTCGCAACTGATCCGCTCGTATCGTCCGACATTATTGACGATCCGCACAGCTCAATCTTCGCTGCCGACTTCACTCAAGTACTCGGCGACAAAGGCAAGTTGGTTAAGGTTGTGAGCTGGTACGACAACGAATGGGGCTACAGCTGCCGAACAGCAGACCTCTGTGCCATGCTGGGTGCCTACCTCTAAACCAGCCCCTTTGAAAAAATAAAACACAGCCTCGAGTTGTTTATCGACTCGGGGCTTTTTTCGTTGGTATTCCGTTGCTTGGCACCAAGTGCAACGAA
>JBLHLE010000399.1:0-6704 GCA_047620805.1 Pirellulaceae bacterium | reverse complement strand
CGTTCGTAAACCACCAGAATCGTTCGATGCTTTTGTTTATGGGAACTGAGGGTAATCTCTACTGCGATCGCGGCCGCTACGAAGTGCGTCCCGAACGTGGCGCGGCGTTGAAGGAACGCAAACGCATCGACGGAAAAAAAGACATCCTCGGCTTGGATTTCTACGACGACGTAGACGGAGCACTCTTCCATCTAACCGAATGGGTGCAGTGCATTCGAACGCGCAAGCGCCCGTCGTGTCCCGCTGAAGACGGCGTTCGTTCGGCGGCTGCCGCTCACCTTGCTAATCAATCGCTGCGAAGTGGTAAAGCCGCCAGGTGGGGTGCCTAAGCTAAGGGACAGGCCGATCAGACGGAACGCCTATAATTTGGAATCAGCAAGCAAACGCCCAAGAAAGTCGCGTCCAAGAAAGTCGCGCGTGAGTTGGTCGCGGTACGATTCGACTAACTCAATGCGGCGCGGATGCGTTTAACGAGTTGGTTCTCCGCGCCGCTAGGCACGTAGCCCAAACTGCTGGCGAGGAATCGCGATCGCCAATTCGGTGAGATATTTCCGTAATCCTCAAGTGCCGCCGCATTGAATTTGTAGTGATGAGCGTCGCGACCTTGTAGGAAGGTTCGGCGACGGATTTGGTCGATCAGTTTCTTGGCCACTTGGGGATCGCCGAGCGCGTGGATCGCTCGACCGGCCCGTTGTTGGGCATTGTCTGTTTCGAGCAGGTCATTGACGGTCCAGTCGCCGGCGACCGATTCGAGTTGATCGATCAGTACCTCGCCAGCTGCTCCGCGACTTAGCATGAACTTGCGGAACAAAGGGATGAATGCGGCACCCTGCAATAGCAACATTCGTCGCGTATTGTCGTCATTGGTATTTTGATAAAGGTAGTGCACTGCGTTCATTGTGGTCACTGCGTGAATTGCGGGAATGCCCGCTTGCCGCATGAGCAGTTCTCCCGCCCCAACAAAGAGGGCGTCAAAAACAGACTGCGGCGAGACTTTGTCGTTTAGCAATTTGACAACGTGGTCACTCGCGTCGTCTGCCGAGCCCGAACGCATCGTAGCCAATAACTCGCGAGTTGCCGCGTCATTTTGCTGGCCCTCTTTCCACTCCTTGCGAATCGAATCCGCAAGTTTTAGATTTCTTCGCCAAGGGCGATCTTGTTCGAGATCGTTTTCCGACGGATTCGGTTCACCGCTTCGATTGAGCATCGCGTATGTAAGTGAACGAAGAATGGATTCCGAGTGCTCCCAGCCGATTGTTTCGAGAGCTCGAAAGCCGTTCGCCATGAAAATGGCTTTATGGCCGATGCTGCGCAGATCGCGTGCAGCGTATCTTACAAATAGCTCGAACAATTGTGGCGGTTTTAATGAGCGCGAAAGCGACGCCGTGGCCAGATCGGCGGCTCCCTCGTTCCAGCTATCCATTGCTTTCTTGAAAGTTTTCACTGAACCATCGACTCCAGGCAAATCGCTGTCATCCAGTGCTTTCATTTTCCAGTCGACACCCTTGTTTGCATCTGTGGCTTGAGATGATTTGAAGTTGTCGAGTGTCCAGAAGACTGGGAGCCAACGGTCCTCGACTGGCGAAGACAGGCTGGTGAGATGCGCAGCGTGCACAACTAAAACGGCGTGGAATTGAAACCCAACGGCGGGACGAGGTTCGATATTGCGAACGCCCGCCAATAAAAGAGCGGCCAGCAGTTCATTGTATTCCAGACCGTCGCGGACTTGCCGCGCCACGCCTTCGATCAAGTTTCCGCGAGGAGTCGATTCGATGAAGCGAGTCAGTTGTTCAACCTTATCGCTTGGCCTCCTAGCCTCCGCGGCGAATGCTGGCGCGGTGAATGCTGCGATCGGCAATTGGCCAACTAAACTTGCGGCGACCGTGGATTTTAGTAATCGTCTACGAGAAATATCGTCTGACATTGTAGGCCTCAGATGTGGGGAATCAGTGGGGACCGATGATGTCAGTATACCGCTGCCGTGGGCCAGCTGTCGTCTCTGCCGCTCGTTTTTCCGCGGGATAGACTTCGCGGTTAACTCCTCGCTTCTGCTCAGCAGGAGCTATCGATTTCATCGCGTGTCGCGCAAACAATTCCCCTCGGTCCTAAACATTTACTCTCAAAGCGAGCTTTGCTCGCCAGGCCCGGATTATTCGTAACCCGACGCGTAAGCGAGGAAATCCGGCGAGTTTCCTCGCTTACGCGTCGGGTTACTATGGCGCCGTGTTTTGGGAAAGTTGGCGAAAAACTTATGTCCACAAACGACTTGCAATGAGCTAAGTTCTACTCATGAATATTCCGCTCTAGGCCCGGAGGGTCCTAACAACCCCTGCCGGGTGCCGTAAGGCCCGCCGGGACTGCGCTGGGGAGGTAACTTGCTTCGAGGCCCAGCCGGTAAGCTTCTGCAGCGGCTCCATCCGTTAGCCGTGTTGCATCCTGGCGTTATTACCGTGAAACTATTAACTCGACCCTACCAATAACTAGTTGGAGTTTACGATAATGCAGTGGAGAAGTTTGCTCACCATCATCTATGGGCTAATTCTTATTTCGACGGGATTGTTGCGTGGGATTGAGGCTGTGGCCTACAAACCGAACGCGCTGTTCTTTTGTTTAACGTTTGGGACTATCGCGATCGTAGCTGGTTATCTTTATCGAATGAACAAAGGAATTGCAGGTAGCGTCATCGCCATGGTCGCGGCCGTTCCCGTGCTTATTTTCTACTTCTCTTGTTTCGTTTCACAACCCGATAAGGACGCTAATCTAAGAGTGGCCGTTGCCATTGTCGCGTCGATTGCTCAGATAATCGTTAGCACGCTACCATGCAGTGGCGGTTGCGAGACGAAGTCGGCCGACTGAGTCACTTTGGCAGAACGAATTGGAATGTCGCGCTATGTCTCCACGAGCGGTAATCTTTGACTGCGACGGCACTCTCGTCGATAGCGAGTCTCTCGGTAACGAGATTCTCGTCGAATACGTTCGCGAATTCGGATTGGAACTTCCGTTCGCCGAGACTCTCGAACGGTTTCGGGGCTGCAAAATGGCGGACTGCGTTCGGGAACTCAGCGAACAACTTGGCGAGCCGCTACCTGAGGAATTCACTGAAGTCTACCGGCAGCGGGCGTTTGATCAGTTTAAACATCGCTTGCAACCCATCGATGGCGCTTATGAACTTGTACGGTCGGTGACGCTCCCAAAATGCGTTGCGTCGAGCGCGCCGTTGAAGAAGATCGAATTAAGTCTGCGAGTCACGAAGCTACTCTCGTTTTTCGAGGGGATGTTGTTTAGTTGCTACGAAATCGAACGTTGGAAACCGGATCCTGCTGTATTCCTTCACGCGGCAGAGACCTTGAAAGTCGATCCCAAGGATTGTTTGGTGATCGAAGACAGCGAACCTGGCGTAGAGGCAGGCGTCGCCGCAGGGATGCAGGTGATTGCATTCTGTCCACATGGCCACACCGAATTCGTACCGGAGGGCGTGCCGATCATTTCGCGTTTGGACGAAGTGAACCAATTCTTCGGATAGCGGCAGAATCGCTCCGAAGCGCTAACTCGTAGCGTTTCGGCTCGTAGCGTTTCGGCTCGTAGCTCGAATGGACTAATTATGGCAGTAGTACGCCGTGGATTAGCCAACCATCGTCCAATGTTTCCATAGCGAAGCCCGCCGGTTTGAAGTAATTCTGCACTTTTTGAAATGGAGGTAAATTTGCTCCCTTTAAATTGAAGAGCGGTTTTGCGTTGGGATTCTTCGGCGGAATTTTCCGGCCGTTTGCCAAGACCTTTCCTTTGTCGACGGGAAATGCTTGCAACAACATTTTAGCCAGCACCGTGTTGGCATCGTGAAACTTGTCGGTGCGGAACAGTTCGTAGTTCAACAAGTAGGCGCGATTCGTTTCCACGAATGACCGGAAGCTGTTGTTCGGTGGGCATAATTGTTTGAGCGCGGCGTCCACTGCCTGATAGTTCGCTTGTTGAGAAAGTTGGTTGTCGCTCTGTTGTTGCTTCACGACGTCGACCAACTGTTTTTCATGAATACCAAAACAGAGATAGCCGGTGTTGTTGTCGGTCTTAAGCACCATTACACATGACCCGAGTCCACGCGAACGCTTGACCGGCTGCTCGATTTTCTCTCTGTTATCGAAATCTTCAAAGATTCCGTCGGGACCGTCGGCGTCACTCTCGCCGTTCGGGTCGATTACCCAGTAGCGCTGCCCTCGAAATTCTTTTAATTCCGCAGTGTTGTCTCTAATGAGTACATTGTTTAACGCTCTGCTCACTGCTCCGGCATCGGTTAACTCAATGCACAAAAGAAGTTCTTCGGCTTCGCCGTCAAGTGGTTGCAAATTGTCGGTCAGAAAGACGACTCTCTCCCCAAAGTGGGCCACGAAATCCTTGCGGACGTCCAAAGTGATTCCTTCCGCGTTGATCATCAGATCTTTCAGGAACTGTTTGAAAAACCCATTGAGTTGTGCGATGGCATCGATCAGTGTGCCAACGTATTCGAAAGATTCTTTCATCTTCCAATTATAAGTTAAGCACGAAGCAGAATTCAGTGGCGCCCATTTTGGTGGCACTAAGTTTCTTGAGTTCGGGAAATTTAAGATGCGAGCACTGCGTAGATACTTTTCAGGCTTAGTCGTTACCGCAGGTGCATTGATGTACGCTCGGTAGACCAGATCGTTGCCGAGTGACGAGAACGCGAATTGGCCCGCAACTCCCTTGATGGCTGAAAAGCCCTCGGCCTGTAGGATCTTGGCCAAGTCGGGGGACGGCGCTTTGCCGTCATTTGCGTGCCGCATGGCGTAAGCAAATCCAAACGGTTCGATGTACCAAGTCAATTGTGGAATCTCGGGGCCGGCTGCAACGCATTTCTTGATGGAATCGACAAATGAGGGATCACTGGCGAGAGTATCTTCACCGCCCGTAGCAAGTTTATCGATGAGCTTCGCAGCAGCGGATTCTTTGTCTGTGAAAACCAACTGGCTGTCGCGGGCAAATAGGTGCAACTCGCGGCGTTTGCCGCCCGCATTTTTTGGCGGAATGTCATAAGATACCAGTGGCACGCCTTGGACATTTGCGACCCTCATCTTCGCCTTCTTGCCAATCAGGTCGCGATTGATTTTACCAATCAATGCCTTTTGCTGATCAGAACGGCCTGTTGTATCGACGGACAGCACGTAGGCATAGTCTTGTGGTACGTCGTCAGTTTGCATTATTGCGAAGCATACTTCTCCGCTAGCGATTGATCTGAGTTCGCTAAACGAGACCCGTAGACGTTGGTTGATCCCGGCGTTTGTCGCATCCAATTCTTTGGCGAAATCCTTCATGAACGGCTGCATCAGGGGGTCATTCACGAGCTTTCCAAGTTGGGTCGTTAGCCACTTAGCTTCGAGTTTCGCCAAGTCGGGAACGGATACGTAAACCTTCGTGTCGCCGGGCAAGATCTCTTTGGCGGGCTGGGCCGCACTTGTGTCTTTGGCCACGCAAAACGCGAGCGTGCAGAAAAACAGCGCGGAGAATATGCCAGTCGGCCGAGGCGCGAGGGGAAGGAAGATGCGGAGTTGGGCGATCACGTTGATGTCCTTGGCTTAGTGCTTAGTGAGGCAGTGGCTGATGGAGGCAGTGCTGAGTGAGGCAGTGGCTGAGAGAGGCAGTGCTTAGTGAGGCAGTGCTGATGGAGGCAGTGGCTGAGGGAGGCGGGAATGGAACGGCGGATAACCGACCGTGATGTCAGCCCGCCAGCACAACAAGGATAGAGTAGTCGATTGATTGAGGAGTGTCAGTAGCGACGCTGGCCACGTCCGTCATACTTTCGAATACCCGAGTCAGTATGAACAAAGGCTCAGAAATTCCATGAACACTATCGGTATTGTGCTTTACGCCCGTTCGGCCATGGGTTTTCTCCTCGTAAAGGATTGCGTTTATGCTTGTATACAAGGGACTTACGTCGATTCGAAGGAGCCGTCTACGAAGAATTGAAAAGAGTTGTGCAAGAATCCACCCGACGCGCCGTAACAAGAAGTAAGCGCTTCGTCGGTGTTTCCAATAGAACGAAACACCACGCCAGATCTTGCAGAGAATTTTTCGGCAAACTAATTCCCACGCGTTCGCGGTGGGAGTGTTCGGAAAAAGGGAAGGCTTGTGAATACAACTCCAGACACCTGGAGCACCAGCGCGACATTGTTGCGTCGGTTGCAGGATCTGACGGACCAGGAGGCGTGGACCATGTTCGTCGATCGATATGGTCCAAAAATATTCTACTGGGCGCGACGACATTTCGCGCAAGAATCCGACGCGGCAGACGTCTCCCAAGAGGTACTTTGCAAACTAATGTCGGCAATGAGGCGGAGCCAATACGACGCGGCTCGCGGCAGCTTTCGCGGCTGGCTGAAAACGGTTACAGCTAATACGCTTTACGATTGTCGTAAACGCTGGGAGGCTCAATTCCGCGGCAGCGGCGATACGCAAGTTCTCAATAAACTAACTCAGATTCAAGACGAAAAATCGCAGTGCGAATTGTCTACGGCAATTGAATCGCAGTATCGCTACGAAATCATGCATCGCGCCGAAACGCAGGTTCGCAATCGAGTCCGAGTTCAGATGTGGTTGGTTTATGAGATGACTACCAAAGATGGTATGTCAGCACCTGAAACAGCCGAGCGACTTCAAATGAATGTGCCCCAGGTATATGTTGCCAAGTCGCGTGT
>JBLHLE010000398.1:0-6732 GCA_047620805.1 Pirellulaceae bacterium | reverse complement strand
CTAGCGCGACCAAGACCAGCGAAGAAAAGCGGAAACAACAACTTGAACAATACAATCAATCCCTACCTGAAAAACGTACGACAACCGAACGGTTGCGCAACGAAAAACTCGCAGAGATTTCGGGCAAGTATCCCAATTTACTCGAACATCTGAAAACCGGATTCGAAGAGGAAACGGCCCGACTGCGGTCTGAACTCCGGCAAGACATCGCGGACAACGAAACTCAATTCAAGGAAAATTCCGCCAACGCGGAACGGCTATGGCAAAAAGGACTGACCGCTTTCGAACAATCCGTGCAATCCATGAACGACTATTGCGAAGAAGTTTGCCCCGACTGGACATCCATTGATTGGAGCACGTGGAAGTCTGCAGCTAAGGCACCAGCGGCGTTGCGTTTCGGCAAGTACCGGCCGAAATTCGAGCAATTAGAAGAACAAGATTCCTGCCTACCCGCAGTCCTCTCGTACCCCGCTCAACCGTCGCTGTTATTCAAGGCCGATGGAACAGGTCGTGAACTCGCCATCACATCGATGCAGAACATCATGTTGCGAATGCTGACGTCCATGCCGCCCGGCAAAGTGCGATTCACCATCATCGACCCGACGGGACTAGGACAGAATTTCTCTGCTTTCATGCACTTGGCCGATTTCGATGAACGCCTGGTCGCCAATCGGATTTGGACCGAGTCCGGTCACATCACTCAGCGACTCACCGATTTGACCGAACACATGGAGAACGTGATACAAAAGTATCTCCGTAACGAATACCAATCAATACAAGAGTACAACGCTCACGCCGGTGAAGTTGCCGAGCCGTTTCAGATTTTGGTGGTCGCGAACTTCCCAGCCAACTTTTCCGAAGATGCATCGCGTCGACTCGCCAGCATCGCGACCAGCGGATCTCGCTGCGGTGTTTACACGCTGATCTTAAATGACACGCGGATTAAGCTGCCTCGCAGTTTCGACATTGAAGAACTGGAAAAGAACGCGACGACTCTCGAATGGGATGGAGCGCAGTTCCGCTGGCAACACGCTGGACTTAAGGAATTCCCTCTCGAACTCGACCAACCCCCAAGCGACGACGGATTCACCGACGCGGTGAAAGTCGTTGGTCGCGAAGCAAAGGACTCCAATCGAGTTGAAGTTCCGTTTCGAACGGTCGCGGCGAAAGATGAGCAGTGGTGGAAGAGCGACAGCCGCGGCGACGTGGAAGTTGCCTTGGGGCGAGTAGGCGCCACCAAATTACAAACGATGCGACTGGGGAAAGGGACTTCCCAACACGTTCTGATTTCCGGAAAGACCGGTTCTGGTAAATCGACGTTGTTGCACGCCTTGATTACAAACCTTGCCGTTCATTATTCACCAGATGAAATACAGTTCTACCTCATCGACTTCAAGAAGGGAGTCGAGTTCAAGCCGTACGCGACGCACGCGCTGCCACATGCTCGAGTCATCGCGATTGAAAGTGAACGCGAATTCGGCCTCAGTGCATTAGAGAGGCTGGATTTGGAGCTGAAGCAGCGCGGTGACTTGTTCCGTAACCACGGTGTTCAAAGCGTCAAAGGCTATCGAGATGCCAACCCCGCTGCGGTCATGCCGCGAATCCTGCTAGTCATCGACGAATTCCAAGAACTGTTCGTCAAAGATGACAGAATCTCCCAGGAATCGGGATTGCTGCTCGATCGACTGGTACGGCAAGGGCGAGCATTTGGGATTCACGTCCTGCTGGGATCGCAAACATTGGCGGGAGCTTACACATTGGCGCGCAGTACAATTGGCCAAATGGCCGTGCGGATTGCATTGCAATGTAGTGAAGCTGACGCCCATCTGATCCTCAGTGAGGACAACACCGCCGCCCGCTTGCTCAGCCGGCCGGGCGAAGCAATCTACAACGACGCCAACGGCCTATTTGAAGGAAACCATCCATTTCAAGTTGTCTGGCTGCCCGCCGCAGAACACGAAGGCTACCTGCGACGCGTTAAGAAAATGGCGGACGATCAGAACCGCGACGACCCTCCTCCCTTGATATTTGAGGGCAACATTCCCGCCGACCCTCGCGAAAATCAATTGTTGTGCAAAGCGATTTCGCAGCCCAAGGCCGACGTCAACGCCGCCATCGTATCGCGCGCTTGGTTGGGCGCGGCGGTCGCGATCAAAGAACCCACCAGCCTCGTCTTTCGTCGGCAGGCGGGCGCCAATCTTTTAGTCGTCGGCCAGCACGAAGAGTTGGCTCAAGGACTGCTCGCGAACTGCCTAATTGGTCTCGCTGCAGGACTTTCCAACGGCACGCCCGGCGACGCAAAGTTTTACGTACTCGACGGCGCTCGGTCCGACGGACCCGACGCTGGCTTTTGGGCCAGCGTTGCGAAACGCCTACCATTGAACATCGAACTCGTCACTCCCAGGAATGTCTCCGAGTCGATCGGCGAATTGGCGACAGAAGTGGCGCGGCGGTCCGATGCTTCCGACGACTCATCGCCCGCCCGCTTCTTGTTCGTATACAACCTCTCGCGCTTCCGCGAACTAAAGAAATCCGATGACGAATTCGGGTTCTCTGACTTCGGTGACGACGAAGAAGAAAAGGTCGATAAGCAATTCACTCAAATCTTACGCGAGGGCCCCAACTTCGGAGTCCATTCGCTAATCTGGTCCGACACTTACAATAACGTCAATCGTTGGTTCGACCGGCAAATGATGAAGAACATGGAGATGCGTGTGCTCTTCCAGATGGGTGCAAATGACTCTAGCAACCTGATGGACTCACCTGCTGCAAGTAAACTCGGAGTCCATCGAGCCTACTATTACAGCGAAGAACATGGCGACCAGGAGAAGTTTAGACCGTACGGTGTTCCAACCGATGAGT
Source organism: Pirellulaceae bacterium (assembly GCA_047620805.1). Lineage (GTDB taxonomy): Bacteria > Planctomycetota > Planctomycetia > Pirellulales > Pirellulaceae > JBLHLE01. Next base: position 3,870 of record JBLHLE010000398.1, on the reverse strand, counting down.
GGATAAACTTTGTTGCCACGGAACTCGGCAAACGGCAGGCAGGCAATATCGAAGTCTAATCGAATCCGAGCCGGAACGGATGACACGGTTTTGTGTTACGCTGATTCGTTTTTGGCGATGGAGATCATTTCTGTCTTTTCGCCATTGTGTATGAAGGCGAGGTTTCCACCACGAGTGCTGGCGGTGTCGACTGCTCGGTAAACGCGTCCCATCAACGACTCGTAGTCATCTCCGCGATGATTTTCGTCGAAACGAGCTTGCGATACGCCAACGCTTACAGTCAGATTGCGTTGCTCTTCTTCAAATCGCATGGAGCACTTGCCACCTTCTTCGCGAATTCTCGCTGCGATTCGCTTTGAATCTCGACCTTTGCTCTTGGGTAGCAAAACTGCGAATGTCGTCTCGTTCCAACGACAGACGTTATCCATATCTCGCAACGCGCCCTTCAGTGTTGTAGCGACGGCCTGCATGGCGAGCGTTACACCCTTTTCGCCAAATCGTTCTTCGATTAACTGGCAATCGTCGACTTGGACCAGCATCACTGCCAGCGCTTCTTCGCTACGACTCCATTCGCTTAAGCGGGATCGAATAATCTCTTGGTAAGTATCGATACCTGGGAGCTGATCGAGAATCGAATCCGATTTATTCGGCACTTTCAAGGCTTCCGCCTGCGCTTCCTGTTGTCCCAATTGCATCAATTCAAGGAACGAACGATTCGTCTTGCCGTCGTTCCATTGACCGTTGTTACGACCGGCTTCCTTCGCCGCATAGAGGCCGTCATCGGAGCGGCGAACAATTGTTTCACTGTCGTCGGAAGCATTGATCTCGGATAAGCCACCACTGGCGGTCACTTTCAGTTCTGTTCCTTCAAATTCACAACGAGCCTTGCCGATAGCAGCCCGCGCACGCTCGGCAATCACAACCGATCGTTTCGCATCTCGACCGGGGAAGATAACGGCGAACTCTTCGCCGCCGTAACGACAAACGACTTGGTCGCCTTCCACTGCCTTGGTTAGAACGCGGCCCACTTCGCGAAGGACTTCGTCTCCGGCTTGGTGGCCATAAGTGTCGTTGAATTTCTTGAAGTGATCGACGTCAATCATCATCACGGATGAAGGAACTCGTTTTTCGCGTTGCTCCGCAACACAAGCCGCGACTTCTTCGTCGAAGACGCGTCGGTTAGCCAAACCCGTTAGAGCGTCGGTCCGAGCGTCGTTGAGGTGCAATTCAATTTCCTCGGCCTGTTGTTGCAAACGCTGCTCGGCAGCTTGCAATTGTTTTTCCATGTTTTCATTGGCGGCGAGCAACTTGCCGACCGCTTTGAGGACGGGACCACTTACTTCCTTCGAATTCTTCAATTCCTCGGTGATCGCACGTACCACGCTGCTGTGTCCGCCCACATCGGCCGCCACGCTGCTCGTCAACTCCTGTAATTGGTGCAATACGTCATCCGTACTGTCGAGAATATCAGCGGCGCGCTCTTCCTGAAGCTGACTGCGCTCTTGCGTTACTTCCACCTCAACCGCGACTGCTTCGATTAATGCTTCGACAGCAACCACTTCTTCTTTTACTGTTTCATCTTTCGATGGTTCACTCTTAAGGCCTCGGCTTCTGCGCAACCAGCACCCTAAGCCCACTCCGACTGAGGCAGATATAGCAATGACCAGAGCGTCAATGATGATGATAGGCATTTTCGGGGACCTTTGTGCTGTTCCGTTTGTTCCGGTTCCAGGGAGAAGACATTAAGAAACGCTACCTCCTCAACACTTAATTAGGTCGCAGTTAAACCGAGTCAACCGAAAAAGGCTGCGAATTGTAGGCAATACGGTGATTTCTACAAAGTAGTGGCAGCTCGCGACACGAGCTCAGTTTTCAACCTATTCTTCAATGAATAGTGCTATTTGTTCGTGATTCAGGAGTCTACCTGTGGACCTTCACCACTTCGATCTACTCGCGTACATCGACCCCGCCATTGGCTCAATCATCTTCCAAGTTGTCATCGCCGGGTTGCTCAGCGCCGGCGTCATGTTTCGCAAATTCCTGGTAACTCCATTCCGTCTTATCTTTGGCAAGACGGGCAGTGAAGACGATGGGGAGTCGGCAGAAGCGGACGCATAGACGTAGTTGACACCCGACGTAGTTGACACCCGACGTAGTTGACACCCGACGTAGTTGACGCCCGACGTAGTTGACACCCGACGTAGTTGACACCCGACGTAGTTGACGCCCGACGTAGTTGACACCGACGCTAAATCAACGTCCAACTGAATGAGATTAGGACATGTCTCCTCCATTGAACGAACACACCGCGGCAGTCGAAAACGTGCCGTTCGCTCTCCACCCAGCCTCCTTTCGAGACCCGAGCGGGTTCGTATATCGAGATAGTGAGGGACAGCTACTTCGTCAGGTGAATCGCTGCTACGAGCAGGAATATCGCCACTTGATGGAGGGATCGCTGTATGGTGAATTGGTTGGGAAAGGCTGGCTCATTGAGCACGAGGAAGTCGCGCAAGCGGCTACGACTGAAGGCGGATACAAGGTTATTCGACCTCGGGAACTGCCTTTCATTTCCTACCCCTATGAATGGGCATTCTCGGCGCTAAAAGACGCCGCATTGTTGACGTTGAATATTCAAACGAGAGCCCTAAAAGCCGGTTTGAGTCTGAAGGATGCCAGTGCTTACAATGTTCAATTCGATGGCGTCCGGCCCATTTTTATCGACAGTCTCTCGTTCGAGCAGTATGAAGAAGGCGCTCCGTGGATCGCGTATGGCCAGTTTTGCAAACATTTCCTCGCCCCATTGGCGCTGATGGCAAAGTCAGACGTCCACTTGGCGAAAATGATGACTCTGTATATCGACGGTATTCCACTCGATATCGCATCGAAATTGCTGCCCTGGACCACGCGCTGGAATGTGGGACTTGCCATGCACCTTCATTGGCACAGCAAGGCCGTTGTCAAACACGCCGATACCGTTCCCACACCAACGGAGAAGACTCGCACGGCCAAGATGTCCCGGTCTGGCCTCGATGCTCTCTTGGATAGTCTGAAGAACACGATCAAGAAACTGACCTGGCAACCCGCGGGAACAGAATGGGCCGATTACTACGCCGACAATTCGTACTCGGAAGAGGGGTTTGAAGAAAAGAAACTCGTCGTAACAAGGTATTTGAAAACTACCAGGCCGCGCGTCGTCTGGGACCTGGGCGCCAATACGGGCGAGTTCAGTCGGCTAGCGACCGAAATGGGGGCTCAAACCTACGCATTCGATATTGATCCCGCTTGCGTAGAACGCAACTACTTGCTCTGCAAAAAGCAGAAGACTCGCAACATGTTGCCGCTGCAAATGGATCTCACCAATCCAAGTCCGGCCATCGGTTGGGCGTTAGAAGAACGCGACTCGTTCGCCGATCGCGGGCCCTGTGACACCGTCATGGCATTGGCACTCATTCACCACTTAGCAATCTCCAACAACGTTCCGCTCGTCCGAGTTGCCGAGTTTTTCCGACGACTAGGGACGGCGCTCATCATTGAGTTTGTTCCGAAACAAGATCCTCAAGTTCGGCGTCTTCTCAGTTCCCGCGAAGATATCTTTCCAGACTACACGCAAGAAGGATTTGAAGCAGCCTTCGGTCGCCACTACGAAATCATCGATCGGCAATCCGTCGGCACGGACGGTCGCGTGATGTATCACATGCGAGCGCGCTAAACGGGTCGGCGTCCAATCGGCATTTTGGAAACCGCTAGCCCGGATTATTCATGAGTAGAACTTAGCTCATTGCAAGTCGTTTGTGGACATGAGTTTGTCGCCAACTTTCCCAAAACACGGCGCAATAGTAACCCGACGCGTAAGCGAGGAAACTCGCCGGA
>JBLHLE010000397.1:0-6757 GCA_047620805.1 Pirellulaceae bacterium | reverse complement strand
ACCGCCTCAGTGGCGCTCTCGAAATGCCCTCGCTCGCACAAGCCATTCAGATTGCTGCGCAATCTGCTGACGCTAGCGGTTGAGAGGATACGTTTTCCCTTGCCTTCCCCGCAAATGATGTAGCCAGGTTGTTCCGGTGAGCCAGAACTTCAGATGCCAGTTGGACTGGTGAAGGCCTAGAACGAACACCGTTCGCGCAGATTCCTTAAGGTTCTGTGGCTCCGGGAATGGCTGAACTCAATGTCAACTTCGAGATCCAATTGTTTGGCGTGTTTTCACTCGTAACGACCGAAAATAATGCGTCAAAACTGAATCTAAACATGACGATCACATTTTTTACTAAAGTGCATTTTGTCACCGCTACGGCATCAAAAACCTTCACCCCATCGATCCAAACAATTGACTACAGACCTGCAATGTGACGTCCTGTGGTATTCTCGTCCAATCTCATACTGCAAGGGTTCAGCCTTATCCAACATCGTGCCTACTAACGCACCAAAAAACGGGGTTCGAAGGGGAGAAGGCCCTCACATACTGCTGCAATTCTTCATAGGTCCGCACCGGAATCGCATCTTTACTGGATTGGTGATTTAGATTTTTCAATTGCCTAATAAGTTCTAAAACCCACCCCCCCCCTCTCTCATAACCGTTGGTGCAAAAATTTAGGGTGACTCAAAGTTGCTCCATATTTTACAATTTGGTATCGACTTCTGAAGGGATTCAACGCCTTCCTTAGTGACTTGAGTGCCACTCAAATGCAGTCGCTCCAGGTTCTTCAGCGATTTCATAATCTCTAAATCGGTGTCGGTTATTGGATCGTTGGTTAGCTCCATCGCCTTCAGCTTTGTGAGATTTCCAATCTCGGCTGGAAACTCTTGGAGTTGAGGGAAGCTTAACCGCATTGACTCCAAATTCGTAAGATTACCAATATCAGGCGGTAGTACGGTGAGTTGCCTGCTTCCGACTTCCAACGATATCAGATTGGAAAGATTCCCGATCTCTAGTGGAATCTCAGTGAGATGGTGGCTGAATACGTGCAGCGTCTTTAGATTCTGAAGTTTGCCAATCTCTGGCGGTAGTACGGCGAGTTGCCTGCTTCCGACTTCCAACGATATCAAATTGGAAAGATTCCCAATCTCTAGTGGAATCTCAGTGAGATTGAGAGCGCCATAAGTGCGACCGTGAAAATCCAGCCAGGCCACTTCTTCGTCACACGATGCATCTTGATTTAATGTTGATCCTAAATCTCGCCACTTCGCCTGATACGCCCTTTGCCGCAACACAGGTCTAACAACAAACTCAAAAACAACACCGCAGACCATACACGCCAGCGTCACGACGATAAGCATTGTGCGTATACTGAACCGAAAGCGTCGTTGAACAGTTTGTAGTTTTTCGAGTTTGTCAGTCATGAATGTTTCCGATATCGAGGCTGCCTCCGCCAATATCATTGATATTGGAGCCTATGGAATAGCTCAATCTCAATCCGGGAAAATGATCCAATAGTGAAGAGATTCGAGAACTGCAAGTATCAAAAACAACGTGCAAGCACTACTAAGGACAATGCCAAGAATCATTAGCCGTTTGAATGGAAATTTGTATGGATGTTTACGCAAAAGTTGAACGCCAATACACATCCCCACTGGAGCGATTATCATTCCGAACAGCGGTACCATGCTGCTGATTCCAGCCGCAAGAACGTACACTGCTTTCTTTTTGAGTTCCGCAAGCTCTTTGGTGGAAATGGCGTCAACAGCAGCCGAATCTTCTTTTGGAGATTTGTATGGGTTCAGTTCGTCTTTCATTCCCGAATTATATCATACCGATACTCTGCCTAAGAACTGTTGCCAACAGCAGGAAAAATTATCTGGGTGATATCTACTCTTGCCACCCAGCGAGTATTGCCCCCATCATTATCAGAGACAGCGATATTCAAAGCATCATTAGTATCATCAGCCGAAATATTAACTGTGTACCTTGCTGCATCATCTGAAATTTCAACCTCTTGAGAAACGGACCCAACCAATGCTGTAGAAAAACCATTATTCTCTATCAACGCATGGATGAATTCGTAGTGGCTCTCGCCGTCATCACTCCTTGCCGTTATTGCAATCCGACAACTCCAAGTGCAATCTTCTGGGATATTTAAATAAGTAACATTTGTAATTTGCAAAGTTGTTGTTGTGTCATTGGTGGTCGCAGCTTTCAAATGATAAATCATTTGTTGGGCCGTTCCTTGAGTACCAAATGCTCCACTGCCAAAACCAATTCCAGTATGATCCAAATCAACATCAACGGCAGCGACTAAAGCAGAATGACTATCTCTGGTGGTTGTTGCTTCTCCACCTAGGGCACCAGAATCGTGTTCTAGCAAAGAGTTAGATTCTCCGCCAACACAAACAGAGGCAGCGCCGTTGGTGAGATTTCAATTTGCTTATTATTTTGGGAGGACCTGGTTTGGCCAAGAGCCAAACCGTCAGTCAAGCCATTGGGGAAGGGGCTTGTTGGATCGAGGGCAATGCGACTGCCTTTGGGATGTACACGAAGCTGCACCAGCACCGTGACCAACACGTCATCATTGATGACGTCGATTCGCTGTATACCGACAAGTCTGCGGGCCGGCTTCTTAAATGCCTTTGCCAGACCGATCCAGTCAAAAAGGTGGTTTGGAACTCGGCCGCAGCAGGACTGCAGCGAGACAATATTCCTACACAGTTTCGTACGTCCTCTCGCGTGTGCATCATTAGCAATGACTGCACGTCGCATAATACGGACAAGCTGGGCCATTTCACCCAATTGTCTGAAGTTCAGGGGGCCGCGAAGGGCACCACGTATCGTGGCGATGGCTTCATTCGTTTCAGGTTGAGCGCGTGCTCCGTTAGGGTATGGCTCAGTCGCGACAGGACCTCGCTGGGTGAAAGCGAACAAAGGTACCAAATCCGTCATAGGAATAGCAATTTCGACAAGCATGCTTGGAGTCGTAGGCGTTACGAATACAGAGCGGTCTCATTGGACGCGAGAAGCTAGGTGTGAAGCAACACGATGCAATTTCGAGGTGGAGCATCTTGGCATTCAGAACCGGGATCCAGAGCCCAGAGTTGTAAAGTGTTCAGGTTCCCAAAAACTGGCAGCGGATGTCGCCGTAAAACTGGGAGGCTGTTTTTTTGGGAAAGTCACTTTCCTGCCCTAACTTACGTACGATCGCTGTGGCGGATTTGGTACCTTTGTTCGGAAACACCCAAACTTCCGTCACGCAGTGGTTGCAACCCGGGATGTTAATCGCACGAGCTTTCTCAAAGCCAGTCCGCTGACGTTTCCTTGCCGATCTTTAACGGAGATAATCAATCGTCCCTTTGCGAGCTTCGCGATCGGCGAATCATACCTCCATTGCCAAATCCCGGCTTGAGTCTTCTCGAATCGGTTTGCCAGGTTTTCACCAGCTGGCACGCCGTCGATTTCAAAGTCCGCGTCGACATGCAGCGATCCCTCGGCGAGTCCGCTGGAATAGTCGTGCATTCCGATTGCGATGCCGTCGACCTTCGCGTCCTTTCCCGCTCGAGGAGAGGAGATCGCTAGAGTTGGCCGAAGTTCGTCGAGGAACCAGCCAAGTTCCTGATAGCCTTGCTCGTTGCGGCTAATGGGGCAGCCGAGGTCAATCCACCGCGCAATGGTTAGCTTCTCGGTTGCGGTTAGGTGGGGTAGTCCTGAGTCGGGTGGCGGCATGATCGTGCCAATGAAATCGATGTCGGCATCGTTGGGATTGGCACCCTCCGGCAGAGTACTCACATCGCCAGGAGTCGACTCCGTCGGATGATCTTCGTTGGCCCAACCGTGCATCCGCTTGCCGTAGACTTTCCAGGCCAACAGGCTGCGCCTCGATTGAAACTGGCGAACGTACCGCGATGCGTTTGTCTGCCGCCAACTCGTGCTGCGAATGATTGGCTTGCGGCCGTATTTAGCTTTTGGATCGTTGGCCAACCGGTGGTACGTATTTTCGTGGCTTACAAACAAATCCATCACGAGAATTATAAAGACAAACCAGCCAGTCCACCGCTCACGAATTTGTTCAACACAATGCTGCAGCATCTCGACGTTCCGGCCAAACCGTTTCCCAACAGTACGGGACGAATTGCCGAGCTCTCAGCGTAGGTCACAGAAAGCGGAGACTAGTAAAGAAACTGAGCAGAGCGTCAACGGAAAGACATAATCGACGTCGACGATGCAGGCAATCGAGAATCAAAGCAATGTTCAGTCGATTTGAGGATACCGCCACGCCTACTGGCGAAACTCCTTCCGACCTCTTTCCTTCGATGTACCGTATCGGCGGCATCTTGCCGCCGTCCTACCTGGAAAACACGGTGGCAAGATGCCGCCGATACAAAGCGGGTCGCAAGCCAATATCGCCGCAGGCTGACCGGGATAGTAAAGCGGCCTAACGGAGCCTCAACGGAATGATATAATCGACGTCTACGATGGAGCCAATCGAGAATCAAAGCAATGTTGAGTCGACTTGACTATAGCGCCACGCTTGCTGGCGAAACTCCGCCCACTCCCTTTGATCCGACCTTATCAGTTTCAAACAACACGAGAATTCAGCATGGAAAAAATTCGTATCGCCCGAAGTTTCATGATCTTGATGGCAACTTTCCAGCTGTCGGTCACTTTCGCAATCGCTCAGCAGCCGTCAGCACGGGCGAGTTTGGAGCAGCGGCTAGCGAAGTATTATTCTCCGCCCGCCGAGTACGCGGGCAAATTCGGCGGCTATTCGTCGCCCCTGGTCCTGGCCAATAACCAGCGTGTGGAGTCGGCCCAGCAGTGGCGGGAGCGACGGGCCGAGATTCTGAAGACATGGCATCGCCGACTGGGAGCCTGGCCGCCGTTGGTGGACAAGCCCGTCGTCAAGCGTCTCGAATCCGTCAGCCGCGACGGCTTCACGCAACACAAGGTTGAGCTTCCGATATCGGTTGACGGTCGCATCCTCCACGGTTACCTGTTGATGCCGCCCGGCAAGGGGCCGTTTCCCGCAGTAGTCGTTCCCTTTTACGAACCGCTGACGAGCATCGGATTGGGCAAGAAGGGTCTTGGCACACACGATTATGGTTTGCAACTGGTTAAGCGCGGCTTCGTCACGCTGTCGATTGGAACACCGGACAGTTTACAGAGCATCGGTGTCGATAAGATTCAGATGAAACTGCCGCCGGATAAGAGAGTGCGTCCGCAGCCGCTGACGGTATTGGGGTACGTAGCGGCCAACTGTCATACGGCGCTGGCGGAAATGCCGGAAGTGGACCCGCAACGCATTGGAATTATCGGACTTTCGTACGGCGGCAAGTGGGCGATGTTCGCATCTTGTTTGCACGAGAAATTCGCTTGCGCGGTTTGGTCCGACCCGGGGATCGTCTTCAATGAGAAGAACGCCAACGCCAACTACTGGGAGCCTTGGTACTTGGGATATGATCCATCCGTGAAACGCCAATCCGGCATTCCCTCGACGGACAATCCTCGCACAGGCTTGTACAAAGAGTTGGTTGAAGCTGGCGACGACATGGTGGACTTGCACGCCTTGATGGCGCCCCGCCCGCTGCTTGTTTCCGGCGGCACGGAAGATCCGCCCGCGAATTGGCAGGCGCTCAATCACCTGATCGAAGTCAATCGCGTGCTCGGCCATCAGCGGCGGGTCGCGATGACCGCGCGTTCAGGCCACGTCCCAACCGCCGAAGCCCTCGAACTCGAACTGAACTTTCTGGAATATTGGCTCAAGCCAAAGTGATCGTCTATGTTTCGCCAACAGTCAGCAAACGAAATACTGCGAGCAGCACACGAGAAATTACCTAGGATTCGCGAAGATGGAGCACTATTTCTGTTAACCGGATAGGACCCAAAATCTTCTTCCTGGAATGGGGCGACGTCGAAAAACGCTGTCATGGTTTTTACGGTAGAATCTTAAACGACGCAATCCAGGCGTTGGACGGCGACTATGTCACGTCAGCACATCGGCGAGGCGGGAGCGACTGAGATGATTGACGAAAATAATTCTTGTGAAGATGACAGTGTTGTCTTCGTCGTGATTGAGGCTCGGGAGTGTTGGTTGGCGAATGCGTTGGATTTCGATACCGCGACGACGCTCATCGCTTTGGTGTCGGAAGATCCTGGCGATTGGAGTGAGGCGCTCGATAATTGGCCTCGATATCGAACGCCGGTAGTTTGTGAGTTCGCCAGCGCATTGTCGTTTGCTCTGATCGATCGAGATGACGCGATTCAGGTGATTAGGCAAACGAAGTCATGGGTTGTGTTGGACTTTCCAGCAAAGCGAATCGTGACGGGGCACGAGTTCATGCAGGTCGGACGTGATGCCACCTTCGCCATGATTGTCGATGAATCGGGCGACCAGCACAGTCCCGTCAGCGTGCATTTGCCGCCCTGGTGGGAATTGCACGAACAAGTTGACACCCGCGTCATAGATCAGCCACGTCAATCGCCGATCGAAAAGCCGTTTGTCAACCGCGACGTGCTTTACGGTGCCCCGCTGTTGAATGCCATCGCGTCACGGATACTCGCGAAGATCACCACCGATAATTGGGTCGCAAGTCAAGCGGCGGATAACGAACGATCGAGTCATCCATTCACTGTTGAGATTCATCGCGATTGGTTGATGACGCCACGGAGGGATCTGGACGGGCGGATGCCTAGGCAGTTGCTGCACGGTGCTCGTGACTGGACGGATCGCGTCGTGTGGGGGCAGCAATTGCGAGTTCAA
>JBLHLE010000396.1:0-6782 GCA_047620805.1 Pirellulaceae bacterium | reverse complement strand
GTGTTTGTTTTTGTAGTTTCCATTTGGCTCCATTCCCAGAAGCAGAGACAAGTCAACGACAGTCAATACCTCGCCTCGTAGTGACATTGCTCCAAGAACAAACGGCGGCGCATGAGGCACGCTCGTCCATTCGAGGTTCTTATTGACTTCGCGAATTCGTTGGACCTGGATTCCGAGCAGCATGTCACCGACAAAGAAAGTGGCATACGGCACGGACGTCTTTGCCGCAGAATGAGTCTTGATCATGTTGTTTGCTCCCGAGGGGCGGTGCCGCTAGGTTCCATTTGCTTTATGAGTGCATCCTTAATCACTTTTTCAATGAGTTCGCGGTCGGGTTTGACGAGATACTCGTCGATGCCAGCGGCAAAGGCGTGCCGGATTTCGTCCTCATTCGTTATGGCCGAAACAGCAATCACTGGTAGGTGCCGAGTGTCCTTGTGCGATTTAATCCGACGGCATAGTTGAATGCCGTCAAGATATGGCATCTCGATATCAGTCAACACCAAACTTGGTTTGACGATGCCAGAAATAATGGCATCCCACGCTTGCTCGCCATCTTCAACCGGATAAGCCTGAGCACCAATATCGCTTACGATCTGCGACATATGCTCGCGAACGAAGTGCGAATCTTCTGCGATTAATACAATCGCCTTCTCAGGATTTTTGGCGGCGGGTTTTCTACGGCCAGTTTTAGATTCACTCGGAAAAGCGATTCGAGCCATCTGATATAGATCGACGAGTCGCACTGTGCGATTCTCTACAGGAAAGGACCCCATGATTCCAGGTTCCCGCGCCGTCGCGATGTCAATATCAACGTCCACATCCAACGCATCAAGCGTACTCGGGGCAACCAAACCAACTTCCAAGTCGAAAATACTGTAGACAATGACGTGCAACTCTTCCGTTTCGATTCTCGGTGCAGCCGTCGTGTGTTTCTCCAAACACAGTAGGGGCAGGAATCCTCCTTTATACTGAATTAATTTTACTCCACCAATATTCTCAATTTGTTCTGCCCGAATTCGTTCAATGCGAGAAACCAACGCCATGGGCACGGCGAACCATTCGTCTACTCCATATTCGAAGAGCACGACCGATTGAGTCTCATGAACTTGCTGAGGCGTTTGTTGCCTTGACAGCATACGCGAGGCATTTAGCTTCAAGTGCGACGCGATACCCGGTATATCGAGAATCAAAGCGACCTTGCCATCTCCCAGCACCGACGCTCCACTGAAACAGGGCGACGATTTGATAAAACGTCCCAAAGGCTTTACCACAATCTCCTGCACGTCATGCATTTCGTCGACCAAAATCCCGTACCGTTGTCCTCCCATCTCCACGACAACGATATTTAGAAACAACGCCTCTTGAGAAGCTTCCGTAGATTTTGAAGAAGCCAAAACTTCGTTTAAACGGGCCAACGGTAGAAGCTCGCCCCGCAAACGAAGAACTTCCGAATGATTGACTTTGCGAATTCGGTCACTGCGGCTCTCCCGGTCAACTCGGAGAATCTCTCGTATATTTATCTGCGGAATAGCGAATTTCGCATCTCCTTGTCCAACGACCAACGATGGAACAATCGCCAACGTCAAAGGCAGAGTGAGGCGGATTGAAGCTCCTAACTTTGAATCGGAATCGACTTCAACGGCCCCTCCCAATCTCTCAATATTATGACGAACCACATCCATGCCAACGCCGCGGCCGCTCACAGCGCTCACGTTGTCGACGGTCGAAAAACTGGGTGCGAAAATAAGTAAAATGGCCTCGCGATCCGATAGCGTCTTCGCCTCCTCCTCTCCGATCAGACCGCGTCGAATTGCCGTCGCTTTGACTTTTTCGACGTCGATACCACGCCCATCGTCACGCAACTCCACTTCGAGTTTTCCTGCGACGCGCCGCGCAATCAGTTGTATTTCACCTTCCTCAGGTTTGCCAAATCGCGCTCGTTCTTCTACTGGCTCGATTCCATGACCGACAGCGTTGCGAACAAGATGCGTCAGCGGATCCGAGATCGCCTCGATAATCGTTTTGTCAACTTCGACCTCTTCGCCCGAAACAACAAGTCTACATTTCTTGCCCAGTTGCAAACTCAGGTCACGTACGAGTCGGTGAAATCGAGTGAACACGACTCCGATCGGCTGCATTCGCGTCTTCATGATCGCGTCTTGCAATTCACTTGTCACGCGGTCGATTCGGCTTGAAATCGCCTCCATTTCTGTCTCGTTGTGCCGGCCGACAAATTGAACCAATTGATTGCGGCCAAGCACGAGTTCGCCCGCCAAGTTCATCAAGAAATCGAGTGTCTCAACAGGCACTCGAACACTGCAATCGCTTCCGTAACGGCCGCCCGAAGGTGGCGATAGGATTCGTTTCGGCAGTTTATCAACGACGTCATCATTCTCGAATACTTTGCAAATCGAAGAGTTTTGGCTCGGGCCGTCGATTAATTCCGAGCCTAGCTGACCGCCTTCATTTCCATGCTGGTGACTCGTTGGCGGAATCGAAAACTGCCGCGATGGCTGACGGTACCAGGATTGAAATTCCGCGGCCGATTTTTCCGGCCGATCCCGAAGTACTCGACGCTTAAACGCTCGAACCTTCTTTGCACAGATCGCGTCCAACGATTTCACAATATCTGAAACATCAGCCGGGTCCGAGGAAGTTGGATCTCCCACCAAATCGCGTAGCCTATCCGCAGCTTGCAGCATGACCTCCGTCGTCCGACTGGACGGTTGCAGCACACGCTGGCGGAATCGATTGAGAACGTTTTCGAGGCCATGGGAGAGCTGGACGATGTTATCCAGATTGAGCAACGAGGCGGCACCTTTCATGGAATGGACACCGCGAAAAACCTGATTCACTAGATCTTCGTCAATATCTGCACCGCTTGCTTCAATTGCGAGTATTTGCGGCTCGATCCGTGCCAGATGCTCGGATGCTTCCGCGACAAACACATCTACGATCTGACGATCTTCGAAGTTGGACGACATACTAATCAGATCTTTGTGCAAGGAAAAAGGCCCTGTAAAACGTAGCCCGACAATAACTTCGGCTATCCTCTGGGAAATGAAATTGATTCAATTCCACCTAGTGCTGAATTCTCATTGGGCCGATTGTTCGGTTTAGCCTGACATAAAATGCGCAAGTTCGCCGCGGCGCATTTTCCAAGCATCACATTTTTTGATTCCTACCCGTTCCTGACAAAAGAAAAGCTACATTTTGACATCGGGCGGGCCAAGCCGGTCTAAGGAAGGAGTGTTTCGCGCAGGAAAATAGCAACACAAATCTAATTTATGAGGGTTCCAAGCATGATCTTTTTGATCGTTGACGATAGTGAAGCAATGCGAATGCTCATTATTCGGGCGCTGCGAAAAGCGGGTTTTGAGGATATTCAATACGCCGAAGCCGTCGACGGTGTCGAAGCGTTGGAAATGGTCCGAAAGCTGGATCCAGATCTCATTATCACCGACTGGAATATGCCGGAGATGGACGGTCTCGAATTGCTTGAAAAACTCGAAGATGAAGGGCTCGACAACCCATTGGGATTTGTAACTTCGGAGTGTACGCAGGAGATTCGCAACTTGGCCTTCGCGGCAGGAGCATCATTTTTTATCAGCAAGCCATTCTCGGCGGAAGACTTCGAAGAGAAGCTTGGTGCACTAATGATCTAATCGCGATTCATTTTCGATAGGGTAGACAATTGAACGAAACCGCTACGATTAATGATTCACTGTGCGATGCGATGAATTCGGCAGTCGCGGATGTCGCCAAGAATGCATTCCACTGGGAGACCACCCGTTTAGTTCGACTCAACGAACTCAACGAACTCAACGAACTCAACGAACTCACCGACTCCACCGACTCCACCGACTGGATTCACGCATTTCTGGGTTCGCCCGGCGACCTTGAGTTCGGCATTATCGCCAACGTAAGCCATGCCATTCAGATCGCAAGAGCGATGTTGTACAAGAATGAAGATGATGAACTGACGGATGCGACGTTGAGGGATGTATTTGGAGAATTGGGCAATATGCTGGCTGGTCGTTTCAAAAAGTATCTGACGCCGAAACACAGTAGTGCTTTCGTCCTAAAGGTACCTCGTGTCGCGGTCGGGACATCTCCCAATCTCTCTTCGTTCGAAATCAATACTTGTAACTTTGGGCCGACAGAAATGCATTTTTTGATTTCGGACGAGTGGCGAATCCTCTAGGCAACTGTCGACCTGTAAATGAAAAGAACTAATGCTTACCTCTGCTGAACAACTGCCTAACGAACTCGGATTACAAACTCTCTTCGCCGGACTCTTTGTCCCCAAAGTACAGGTCCGTCGAGCTGACATTCACCTCAGCGCTTCTCGCCCGTTTCTGCTGGCGAACTACGCGGACGGAAACGGGCAAACCGAAGCAATCGCTATTTGCGATGTTAACTTGGCAACAATCCTCGGCGCCGCGTTATCGCTAAAGCCGATTGGCTCCGTCGACGACGACCTGTCCACACGCCAGATCAGCCAGGAGATGCTCGGCAACGCAAGAGAAGTTTTCAACATCGCTTCCAAGCTATTTCAAACTGGCCCCGAACAACGACACTTCCTCCAAGACGTTGTTCACTGGAAGGAAGTCGACGATCGACTGATGTTCGCGATTCGTGGGCGACTACCCAAACGAACATTTGCCGTTGAAGTCGACCGATACGGCACGGGAAAAGTGACTTACGTTGCACTCATTGAAGACTTTCAGGATCCTGAAAAATCTAATCGCGCTGGACGAAAACGATCTTCTTCCAGTCGCTAAAGAACCTAATGCTTCGTCCAGCTATAATTTTGGGGTTGCCAGCTTCGCAGTGAACGAGGTTGGGAGCCAATAGCGCAAAGCGCCGACATTCCTGCTACTAACTCGCGTCCCGATTCGCTAATCTTGCGTAGTAAGCTGCTAGGCCGAGAAGCTGGCGAATGCGATCAACCCGATCGCCAACAGCAACACCACCACGCCGACGACGATTGCAGTCACTGCCAAGATGGGAATAAGTACTGCACCTACTGCCTTACCCGCGGTTGTTTCGTGGGCATTCTTCAGCCCAACCACGGTATAGATTGGCCCCATAAACGACTGCACGAGCTGGCCTAGGCAGGGCACCACCAACATCACGGACGTCGCTCCAGTAACGTAGGACACAACTCGAAACGTCGCTTCGAACGATCGGTTGTTGCCCTTGAGCATCCACAGGACTACGTGATAAACGCATGCCGACATGAACAGCGACATGATCAAACCCAGCGTGCAGCCCATTACGGTGAACGCGGTTTGAACGAGAATCTGAGTTAGGGTTATTCCGAACATAATCAGTTCGCTGTGCTCACCGAGAATCTCTTCATTCGTTCCACCCATATCATAGGTAGCGATCTTGAACGCGGCCTGGATCAACGCCATAAAGAGGCCGCCGATCAAGCTGCCGCAAACAGCGTAGATCATCGCCGATCCCATTTTCCCTTCCGGCTCCATTCGTTCGAAGAACAGCACCGGCTTGAAAATGAGCTGCATAGTTGTGCGATAGAACGAGGTAAAGGACTTTCGTTCCGTTTCCCACGGTATACCGACTCGCGGTTTACTTTCTTTGGGAGCCTCACTTTGCTGAAGGTCAACGACTGGCGCTGTCGGTTTCTCGCTCGGAAGCCGATAGATATCGACTCGCTTGCCAATGTACCTTTCGTCGACAGACGTTACCTGATTGTTGAATAGCGCCGGCTCTCGCCCGAACTCGCCGGACACCGCTGCACCTACTGGCAGAGCCGTGCTCCTGGCCCGCTCCAACGACACCAGACAACGACAAGTGCGACACCAAGTGCGGGTGACGTTGGGGTCTTCGACCTGCCGGAGCAGGTTGGTGCAAGTTGGACAACGAAGGTCGAAACTCATGAAATGGCTCTGAATTACGGATCGGCAGTGAGGGGCTCCTTGCCGTGCAGCAAAACGCGGTCAATACAAGTGTAGCCCGCCTCTAACTTAAAGTCGTTTCGCTCCGTAAATGCCGCTGCACAGGCACTGTAGGGTCTATTCTCGATGTATCGATTGTGCCGCCGAATTCAAGCTCTACCCCTCCCCGCAGACAAGTCATTAATGGTATCGTGAACGTCTTATGCTCACATCAAACGATATACTCGGCCCCGAGGGTCGAATCGCTCGGCGACTGCCGAATTATGAACATCGAAATCAGCAGATCGAGATGGCGGAAGCAGTAGCGCGGTCGCTAAAAAATGGCGGGCATTTAATCGTCGAGGCGGGCACTGGCGTCGGTAAGAGCTTTGGGTATCTCGTGCCAGCTATTCTTGCCGCGACCGGGGAAGATGACTCGCCCGTAAAACGAGTGGTCATCTCGACCCACACAATTAGTTTGCAAGAACAACTTATCAACAAAGACCTTCCATTTCTCAACAGTGTCATTCCACGCGAATTCACTGGAGTACTGGTGAAGGGTCGCAGAAACTACCTCAGCAAACGGCGACTCAAGTCTGCAACCGATCGCTCGTTCAGTCTTTTCAGCGAAAACGCCGAAATCGAGCAACTACGAGATATTGGTCGCTGGACCAATGCCACCAACGATGGTTCTCGAAGCGATCTTTCCTTCCAGCCGCTGCCGTCATTGTGGGACGAAGTTGCCAGCGATAGCGGCAACTGTTTGGGCCGCAATTGCCCGACCCATAATGAATGCTTCTACTACAAAGCGCGGCGCCGAGCCCAGAACGCACAGTTATTGATAGTCAATCACGCACTGTTTTTCAGCGACCTATC
>JBLHLE010000395.1:0-6786 GCA_047620805.1 Pirellulaceae bacterium | reverse complement strand
AGGGAAGCTACAGTCGATAGTCCGAGAAGCTCAAGCGTTGCAAAATACATCCACGGTTTCGCTCGACGAATTGACGAAGTTGGAAGCGGAACGCAATCGTTTGAGTGCCGCTTTGGAGCAAGCCAAAAACGATCTTGCGGCAGCCAAAGAAGCGGCCGCCGGTCGCGAACCTTCCTACGCTATTGTTCCGTTTAAGGGCCGCAACGGCACTCATCGCAAACCGATTTACATCGAATGCCTGGGGGACCGAATTGTCATTCGACCCGGCGGAACGGAGTTGACGGCCAAGGACTTCCAGGGGTCACTGGGGCCAGGGAATCCACTGGACGCAGTCTTGCGGGCCATCCGCGAGTATTGGGCGCGGCACGGTTTGACCAACGAAAATACTGAACCCTACCCATTGCTAATCGTTCGACCGGAAGGGACTCAGTTTTACGGCGCCGCCCGCGAAGCGATGAAGGCCTGGGACGATGAGTTTGGCTACGAGTTGGTAGGGGCGGATATGAATATTGCATTTCCTCCGGCCGATTCGGAACTTTACGCCGAATTGGATCGAGTTGTTCGTCTCGCGAGACAGCGGCAACTGCTACTCAGTCGCGCAATGCCCAGCCGCTATCAAGGTGGTGGTTTGGAAGGTGGAATGATCGCCAAAACTCGTGGCGGGTTTGCTGCCAACGGCACGAGCGATCCCAAATCCAGCCACGATCCTTTTGGCCTCAGCGGCGAGAAGACTGCGGATGGTACGGCGGCCGGATCTAGCGGCGACGATCGAAATACGGGGGACGATTCCAACGTCAATCAGCAACCGCAACGCCAAGAGAGCAAGGCCGGCGGCACTGCCGACCCGACTCAACAGGCTGCTGGCAACGGACAGCAGAACATCCGACCGTTGGCGGGAGCACGCGGAAAGAATTGGGCGAAGCCGACCGCTGGCAGTCAAAACGCGGCAACCGTTACCCGGCCAGTCGCAATCGTCTGCGACGCAAACCAATTGACAATTCTTCCCGATGTGAATGTGCAACGATCCGCGGTCACGATTCCGTGGGACGTCGATCCCGCAAAGACGATCGATCGTTTTGCCAGTTCCGTAAACGGCCACATCGAACGTTGGGGCATCGCCTTTAGCGGTGGAAATTGGAATCCCGTTTTGAGAGTCGAAGTCATGACGGGTGGTGAAGCTCGTTTCCAACAATTAATAGTTCTACTCGAAGACAGCGGTCTTGGAGTGGAGAGGAGATAGAGTCCATGCGACGTCGCGAAGAGATGGACGATACTCAAGGATACGATTCGTTCTTGGATATCGTTGCTAACCTAGTCGGCATCTTGCTGATCTTGATCATCGTTATCGGCGCTCAAGCCGCCGATGCCATGATAAGCGGATCTAGTGAAGAGCCCGAGCTGGAGGAAGTAAATGAAGTTGCCAGGCCAAAGCAAACTTCCCTCGCCCTCGAATTCGATATCAATGAGGTTTCGTCGAAGATCAAGCGGCAGGAGTTGGAAGTGAACTACCGTCGCCGCGAACGCGACTTGCTGAATACAAAACTCGCCGCAATCGAAGTTGGGATGGGCAAATATCGCGGAAACCTTGACGATGCTCAACGCAAACGATTGCAATTGATCAACGATTTAGAAGAGCAACAACAGGACTTGCAGCAGATCCAAAAGTCTCGTTGGTTGCTGGAGAACGAATCGCCGCAGACAAAAGTTCTGGAGCATCTGCCAACGCCAATGGCGAAGACGGTGTTTGGCAAAGAGCTTCATTTCCGCCTCATCGATGGGCACCTGACCTATATTCCGTGGGAACAGTTGCTGGACCGCTTGAAAAAAGAGGTTCCCAGTAAGTTATGGAAGTTAGATAACGCCGAGTCTGTCGACGAAAAAATTGGGCCCGTTTATGGCTTCCTGATGCACTATACGATCAAACGCATGCGACAGCAGGTCGAGACGCGAGCGGGAGTTGCCGTACGGGAGACCATCGGTTTGGAGCGTTTTCACTTCGAGCCAATTGATAAGGCGATGGGTGAGCCAGTCGATCGAGCTTTAACTGAGCAACACTCGAAATTCTCTGGAGTGCTGGCCGTCGAAGATCCCGGTAGCACCACGGTCACGATCTGGGTTTATCCCAATAGCTTCGAGCGTTTTCGGGAAGTTAGAGAGCATCTCTACAAGCGAGGATTCGCAGTTGCCGGCCGACCACTCACCGAAGACCGACCGATCGGCGGCTCGGTCTATGGTTCCCGCTCTGTCGCCCAATAGGGGCGACTACGAAAACGCAATTCCGTCTTGAGGTTTGTAACCCAACCAATCGTTTGCTTCCCGCAAGCTCCAGCGCATTTGCTCGTTTTGACTCATCGCGTTGACCACGATGCAGGTTGCGGGCCAGGCGGCATCCTCTCCAAACAGGGCTTGGCTGTGGAGCTGAAGGAAATCGCGGTTCGAAAGCCACATCGACTTAAACCAGCGGTCATTCTGCGCTGACTCGGGATCTTCGTCCATTGCGGCGGTCGAATCTTGAGTTGGCGTGCCGGCGCTGGAAAGAGTTGACGGTTCATTCTCTCCAGGCTGACACCAACCGATGCGCGTACACACGAAGTTCGTTGTGCCCCTCGATTGAAGAGCGAGCGCTCGGCACGCTCTTTCCCCCGAACTCTTGGCAACTGCGTAAATCGTGGAGTCCATGTTCGTTTCGCCGACTTTCCAGACCGTGCCAACTGCATGGTCCAGATCCGTGGTCAGCTCCCCTGCCCCAATTGTCTCGCTAAGTGGCGAGTCCTTGTAGCGTCCCATGACGTGATTTGACGAAGCGAAAACAAAGCGTTTGACTCCCGCTGATGCCGCCGCGTTAGCGATGTTCAACGTCATGTCCAGTGACTTGGTCGCGTCGTCCCAACTCGCTTCCGGGTATGGATTCTGCGCAGCGAAGTGGACGACCGCATCGGAACGTTCCACCGCTCCGCGCCAGCTGCGGTCGGTGTGGTCTGTCAGATCGCCTTGAGCGAACGTCGCCTTTTCGAATCCACTGAGTCGACGAAGTTCATCGGACTGCTGTTCGCTTGGTGATTCGAGTGCGATACCAAAGATTCGCTCGACGTCAGACCGCTGTACCAAGTGGCACAGCAGCTTCCAGCCGAGGTTTCCGCACGCGCCCGTAATTGTGATGCGACTCATTTCGCTTTCAGTAATTCATAGTGTTGTGCGACCAAGTTCATTTACGCAAAGGTGGAGTTGATAGAGGAAATGGTAATCACAAACTTCCGACGGGCCGGCATTTTACACGGAACAAGGGTGGTTGGAGCAACAGCACTTTTCGCGGCTTTTGCCAATTGCCAAAGGAATCTTGCTACGCCGAACTTAGGAATTGGATAATCGGCTGCACAGCAATCCACAGTCCGACCAGTCCCAACAGGACGCCGAAGGCGATATCTGCCGCGTGCAGATACTTGTCCGTCGAAATTAGTCGGCGAAAAATTGTACCCAGTGAGCCATACATAAGCAGGCCAACCGTTCCTACGCAAACGATGGCAATTGTCGTCGTTATCAGATGTTGCTGTGGACGAGCGGCGAAAACTGTCAGCACTACAGCTGGGTACTTAGGGTTGAGCAGTTGCACCAACATCCCGCCAAAGAAACTAGGGGACGGAATTTCGCTTTCGTTTTTCGTTTTGCGAACAGTCAAGCGGTATCCCATGTACGCGATGAAACCGCCACCTACTAGTTGCATCGTCGCCGCCGCATACCGCGATTGCCCGGTGATTTGAGTGGCAATGAATCCAAGTAGAAGTGCCACGGCAGCGTACATTACAACGATACCGAGCTGGAACGCGATGATTCTCGCCAATCCTAGCCTAGCGGCCAGCGCGAACGAAACAAGATTGGCTGGTCCGGGGCTCAGCATTAAAGGCATCACGATCGCAATCGTTTCAAACATGTCGCGATCGTTTCCATCGTGAAGTTACATTTGCGGTGCAAGGGGACGTCAGCCAATAGTGCATGCGAAGGGCCGTTCCGGCTGTTGGCTCCCGTTCACTTTCACGAGTCAAGACAAAATCTTAACGTGGATAATAGCTCTAGTCTGCAACTTTTGCGATCCACGTGCCAGTCGACTCCGCGAACTCGCATTCCTGTTCAAAAATAATCCGCGTTTGAAAAGGAATCTGCCAAGTACCTACGATGCTACGATGGTCGTCGCTCAATTTGCCTTGGTAAAGAATCTCCACGGACGACTGCCCTGGAATAGTAACCATCTCGCCGTTTTCATTGCTGGCCCAGAGACTTGGGTACTGCTTGCTAAATTGAATCGACTGTCCTGTTACCTGCCCTTTGACTTTTGCCCATTCGGGGATGCCCGTTTCGTCTTCGGCAATTTCACCCGTGAAACGACCAAACCACTTTAACTCCAGGTGCATCTCAAACTGGACTTCTTTCTCAGTGCGGTCGAGGTGCTCGTTTATGTCATAGCGATATTTGCCATGCCATACTTTGGCGAGCCGGGGTTTGAACATGCTTCGTCCTTTGAGTGGTCCACGACGAGGAGAGTGGGAAACCGCTGACGAACATTGGTGCACGCCAATATAGCTGTTACTTGCCCAAAAAAGAGCAAGAAGGATTCAGATTCTAAAGAATCTAAAAAACCGTGAAGGTTGTTTCGAGTTGGTAGCCTTGATTTACTAGCTTGAGCAAACGCTCTCAATTCCCATTTCGATGGCGTCGCAAAGCTGGTGGATTTGTTCGACGGAAATTACCAAAGGGGGCATTACGACAATTACGTCGCCTAGCGGACGGAGCCACACGCCATTTGAGATTGCGTGTTCACAGACTCGCCGCCCCCGCTTTTCCGTCCAGTCAAAACTCGTTTTTGATTCTTTGTCTGCAACTAGCTCAATTCCCGCCATTAAGCCGCGTTGTCGGACGTCGCCGACGTGAGGACTAGCGCTAAGTTTCTGCAGACGCTGAGTCAGGCATTCGATCGCGGGTTGCATGTTAGCGAGTGTATCTTCTTTTTCAAAGACATCGAGAGTCGCGATTGCCGCTGCGGCTGCCAGCGGATTTCCGCCGTACGTATGGCCGTGGTACATCATTTTCGTTTCGCGAAACTCGCCGAGGAAGGCGTTCCAAATTTCCGTCGTTGCCAACGTGGCCGACATCGGTAGGTAACCGCCCGTGAGCCCTTTTCCCAGACAGATGAAGTCTGGTTCTACTTGCTCGTGGTCGCAGGCGAAAAGTTTGCCTGTCCGCCCGAACCCGACGGCGACTTCGTCGGCGATCATCAGCACGTTGTATCTACGAGTCAATTCGCGGACTCCGGCGAGATATCCCTTGGGCTGAGTGATCATGCCTGCGGCGCCTTGCACGAGCGGTTCAATCACCAGCGCAGCGACTTCGTGGTGATGCTTTTGCAATACCTGTTCGAGTTGGTCCAAGTAGTACACTCGCGCGTCTTCCTCGCTCTCGACCCCCTTGGGGGCGCGATAGCAATCGGGCGAAGGCGCCGTCACGATGTCAAACATCAACGGTTTAAAGATACCGTAGAAACTGTGCATGCCTCCGACACTTATCGTTCCCACCGTGTCGCCGTGATAGGCCCGAGTTAGCGAGATATACTTCGTTCGTTGTGGCTCGGCAGGAGATATCTGCCGATAGTATTGAAATGCCATCTTCAACGCGACTTCGATCGCCGATGCTCCATCGGAAGCGAAGAATACATGGTTCAAGTTCGCCGGAGTTACGTCGACAAGACGTTTGGCCAACCTAATCGTAGTCGAGTTGGAAGCGCCGAGGTTCGCGACGTGGGCAACCTTGTCGAGTTGCTCGCGGATCGCGGCATCGATCGCGGGATGTCGGTGGCCATGGACGTTGCACCACAAACTGCCGACCCCATCCAGTAGCACTCGACCGTCTACTGTCGTCAGCTCGCAGCCAAGTCCGCTTTCAAAGATCAACGGCTCGTACTCGGCCATTTGAGTGAATGCGTGCCAGACGACTTCGCGATCCCAGGTTTCGAGATCTTCAATTTTGGAAGCGGGCATAGGTGTTGGAATCTTTCGCGGGAGATGACACAAGACTCGGCGACAGATGAAACAGATACTGGCGACAGAAGCCAATCAAGCTGATTCGAGAAGCCTCGAATGCTGCAAGACATGTTTCATCAGTCAATGGAAAAGGATGCTGCAGACTAAACGTACAAGTCTCGATGCGGAGAAGTTGAAACGCGCGCCTACCATTTCACGATGACGACTTCGCCAGGTTTAATGCCAAGCATGATACTGGCGCTTACGCCGACGATTGTAAGTTCAAGTGATCCGCCGGAACCGATCATCGCCAGGAATGTGGCATTGGGCTGGCCGTGGTCTACATTGAAAATACCGATCGTTTCATGGCCATCACAATGAACAGTTACGCTTTCATCTTTGGGTGTGTCCGCGAGGCGGTCAGCCGTGATATCTGTTACCAAATTGCCATCCTCATTGATGGCAAGTACAGATCCTTCTATTTTTCCGGGCACTATTCGCCCTCCGTCTTGATTAGATCGCCTTGTGTGCACCTGACCGGACATCTTACGCTGTTGCTAGCAAATCGCCAAACGTGAATATAGGCGATGCTGGGGAGTTGATGAAGGCGAGTTTCGTTCGAGCACTTCTGTACTCAATATCCGCTATTCATACGACTCGAAACATTATCTCTTGGCCAGTATCTCAACCCAGTATCTCAACCCAGTATCTCAACCCAGTATCTCAACCCAGTATCTCAACCCAGTATCTCAACCCAGTATCTCAACCCAGTATCTCA
>JBLHLE010000394.1:0-6789 GCA_047620805.1 Pirellulaceae bacterium | reverse complement strand
CCGGCTGAATTTTGTGAACGGCGGCGAAGGCGGCGTTAAGGATAACTTCATTGGATCGACGGTTCGTAAAATAAGTTCCTTGCCGTATAAGTATATTGGTGATCACCAGAGTCCGACGATTGCCGAGTATGTCGTCGTATTGATCACCATTTACTGCGTCAATGTCGCATGTGCCCCCCACATTGCCCCCACATTGCCCCCACATTGTCTGCCCAGCGGGCAATCTAGGCAAACTCTAGCAAATTATTTGCCGGTAAGCCCAACCAATCCAACTTTGGGCTCGACTTGGCGACTAATGATTTGGATTGATCAGGCAATCTTGATATGATACCGTGCGTTGAAATTGCCTAAGATTTTCAGGAGCAAAAGATGTTAACGATTGTTGGTCGACAAGACAGACGCAGCGGATTCTGCGACGGGTTGTCGCGGCGCAATTTCCTTAAGATCGGTGGCTGCGTGATGACAGGGCTGACGCTGCCGCAGTTACTGCAAGCCGAAGCGCTGTCGGGTAGCGGTAGCTCTCACAAAGCCATCATCAACATCTTCCTGCCAGGAGGTCCGCCCCATCAAGACATGTGGGACATCAAGCTTGACGCTCCAGCGGAAATCCGCGGCGAGTTCAGCCCCATCGAAACGAAAGTGCCGGGAATCGAGATCTGCGAACTCTTCCCCAAGATCGCCGGGATGATGGACAAGTTCGTTCCGATTCGCTCAGTCGTAGGCGCTCAAGGCTCCCACTTCGCGGAACAAGCGATGTCAGGTCGCGCTGCAGGACAAAACCCACCCGCCGGCGGATGGCCATCGATGGGCGCTTGGGTATCCAAAGTACAAGGTCCCGTAAATCCTGCGATTCCGCCACATCTATCGCTGTTTTACAAAACCGGACACGGACCTTGGGGCGATCCCGGTAACGGCGGTTTCCTCGGAGTGCGACACGCACCGTTTCAGTTAGCCAGCGGTCAGGATTCCTCAAAGAAAGTGGAATCCCAAGAGAATATGGTGCTCAAAGATATCAGTTTAGACCGCTTGCAAAATCGGGGCTCGTTACTGTCCGGCCTCGATCGCTTGCGACGCACTTGCGATACCAGCGGTTCGATGGACGGAATGGACGCCTTCACGCAACAAGCGTTGGGAATCCTCACGTCGTCGAATCTCGCTAAAGCTCTCGACCTATCCAGCGAAGATCCCAAAATCGTCGAGCGATATGGTAAAGGCGATCCAGTCTTCCGCGCCGACGGCGCACCGAAAGTGACGGAGAACTTCCTGGCCGCACGACGTCTCATTGAAGCAGGCGCTCGCATCGTTTCATTGAACTTCAGCCGCTGGGACTGGCACGGCGGAAACTTCAAGCGCGGCCGCGAAGACTTCCCAATGCTCGACGGCGCGGTATCCGCACTCGTACAAGATCTCGACGAACGTGGGATGCTCGACGACGTTTCCATCGTTGTCTGGGGCGAGTTTGGCAGAACCCCCAAAATTAACGGCAACGGTGGCCGAGACCACTGGCCGCAAGTGTCGTGCGCTCTAATGGCAGGCGGCGGAATCAACGCCGGACAAGTCATCGGCTCGACCAACCGTTTAGGGGAGCACGCCGAAGATCGACCGGTAAGCTTCCAAGAAATCTTCGCAACTCTTTACCATAACGTCGGCTTCAATCTCCGAGCCGTCCGCGAATTCGACCTCAGAGGACGGCCCCAATACCCCATCGATGAGGGGGTAAAACCGCTCCGTGAACTTATTTCCTGATAAACCATTGCTTATATAGCAATTGTGCATTAGAAATAGGGAGTGAGCTTTGCGGTAGTCACGGGACTGCGGAGCAACTGACGATCACAAGAAAGCAAAAGGTCGGTACTTGTTACCGATCGCGGAAGTCGACACCGCGATGAACGAGACATTACCAACAATATTGCGTGAGCGAGTCGATAGACTTTGCTCAACTGGTACTCAGTACATTCGCTCGCATCGTTTCGATGCTGCGGTTCTGAGCTACACATCTGCGTTTGACATGCTGCCGTCCCCTAAGGAGCAGTGGTGTTCGACGCGGCCCATTTTGGCAGGCATCGTAGACGCCTGCTTTCTCAAGGGCGATTACACGAGTGCTCAGGAGGCGATCGATGCGATTCGCGACTGTAGTTCTCTTCCACCGGCCCCACATTTCCATCTTCGGCAGGGCCAAATCTATTTCGAGTTGGGGCAATTCGAGGACGCGGGAGAAGAGTTAGCCACGGCTTTTGAGGATGCCGGCGACTCGATATTCGAGAACGAGCACCCCAAGTACCTCGAATTCGTCCGCAAGATTGTGTAGCTCTACACACTTTTTCTTGCGTTGCATCGCGGAGTGGAATCGCTGATAATATTAGTTGATGGAACGTAGTACGCGAATGACTTGCCGCGTTCGTCCACCCAGCCTGACCACCACCCGCTGACCAACCCTTCTGCGCGTCGTACGTGAACCTGCCGATTGGTCAGCTCCCTCCGACGAATCGAACTCTCATGCGGCCGATTGCCACTTTCTGCACCGTCGTCTTTTTCATCGCAAGTTTTAATTGCGCGATCGCTACTTGCGATGAAGAAATTAGCTTTCGCTCCGACGTCATGGCGGTGTTTTCGAAAGCGGGATGTAATCAGGGAATTTGTCACGGCAATTCGAATGGCAAGGGCGGCTTTCGATTGTCGCTGCGAGGCGAGGATGCGGAGTTCGATTACGAGCAAATTGTCCGCGGCCAATCGAGGCGACGCATCGATTTGCTGAACCCAAAATCGAGCCTGTTGTTGCAAAAGCCAACCGCACAAGTCGCGCATCAGGGCGGCAAACGCTTCGCGCTAGAATCCGAATTGCACGAAACTCTCCGCAAGTGGATTGCGGCGGGTGCCAGCCGCGATGCCGACTCAGTACCGCAAGCCACCAGTATATCGGTCGCGCCAGCCGAAGTCGTCGCGGTAGGAAATCTGACTGCCCAGCTAGAAGTTCGAGCGAAGTTTTCGGACGATAGCGAACGCGACGTCACTGACATTGCCGTTTACGAACCGACGACATTGAATATCACCGTCAGTCCAGGGGGCGCGGTAACCGCGAGTGACTTCGGACAATCGACGGTGATGATTCGCTATCTGAATCAAAAAGCAGCGGTCTCGGTGGCGTTTATTTCCAAAGAGCTGCCTGTCGACGTCGAATTTCCGAAAGCGAAAAACTACATCGATCGAGCGGTTCACGCCAGGCTGCGGCAGCTACATCTCCGACCGTCCGAATTGTGCGACGATACAGCGTTTCTGCGCCGAGTGTTTATCGACACCCTCGGCATTTTGCCGACTGCGGAACAAGCTCGAAACTTTATCGCTGACAAGCGAACAGACAAACGCACTCACTTGGTCGATACGGTTTTATTTCGTCCCGAATTCGCGCAACACTGGGCACTTAAGTGGTCAGATGTACTTCGCAACGAAGAGAAGATCTTGGATCAAACGGGCGTCGATGCGTATTACGGGTGGATGCGAGACAGCATCGCGAACGACAAACCGGTCAACGAATTTGTTCGCCAGCTCGTGACGGGGCAGGGCAGTACGTACAAGAATCCCGAGTCGAACTTCTACCGCGCCAATCGCGATCCCTTAACGCGTGGCGAGTCCGCTGCTCGCGTATTCCTCGGATATCGACTGAAATGCGCTCGTTGCCACAATCATCCGTTCGATCACTGGACACAAGACGACTATTATCAATGGGCGGCATTGTTCGCACGTATCGACTACGAACTGGTTGGCAACAAGCGCGGCGACAAATTCGACCAGCACGAGTTCAACGGCGAACAGATTGTCTTGTTCAAGAGCGAAGGGGAAGTAAAAAATCCTCGCAACGATAAGAATGCGCCCCCTAAGTTTCTCGGGTCCAACCAGCAACCCGATTCGCAAAAGCGACTAGAGCAGCTTGGACAGTGGTTAACAAGTTCCGAGAATCGACAGTTTGCGAAAAGCCAGGTCAATTTTGTGTGGTACCACCTCATGGGTCGCGGCATCGTCGATCCGGTCGACGATTTCCGGACCACGAATCCACCGACCAACCCCGCCTTGCTAGATGCTTTGGCGGACGACTTCATTGACTGCGGTTTCCAACTTCGCGACCTGGTTCGATCGATTCTACTTTCCAGCACCTACCAGGCGGACTCGCGTCCCAATCCAACGAACACTAACGACCGGCAGAACTTCTCTCATGCACTCGTTCGTCGTTTGACTGCGGAACAGCTTCTCGATGCACAAACACATGTTCTGCAAGTTGCTCCGAAATTCATCGGCCACAAGGGTGAAATTCGCGCTGGCCAACTTCCCGGCGTCGTCCGCGACGCCAAGAAGCGATCGCCGGGCGATCGATTCTTGAAAACGTTCGGCAAACCCGAGCGGTTGCTTGCTTGCACATGCGAACGCTCCGATGAAACAACGCTCGGCCAAGCTTTCGTATTGATTTGTGGCGACGATGTCAATGAACGGTTAACATCAAAAAATGGTCGACTGCAACGACTAGTTGAAAGTGACCTTACACTTGCCGAGCAAATCGACGAGCTCTTTTGGTCGGCGCTGAGCCGAGCTCCGACTGCGACCGAGATAAAGACATTGGTCCCTTACATCGAAAAAACTGACGATCGACTCGGTGGCCTCCAGGACATTTCGTGGGTACTGCTAAACGCCAAAGAATTTATTTTCCGCAGATAAAGCGGATCGCGCCAAGCGACTAACTGGACACGACAATTACCTAAGAAACTACGGCAACGAAGTAGCAAATTGATCGGAGACAATCGATGAGACATTTAGCCTGCGGCATACTACTGGCGACGACTGTTATGGCGGGGCTGTGTTCCGCCGACGCGAAGGACGGTCGTTTTGACATTTACTGGATCGATGTTGAGGGCGGTGCGGCGACGCTAATGGTGACGCCCCAAAATGAGTGCGTCCTGATCGACTCGGGCAATCCGGGGCGGCGAGACCCCGATCGCATCGCGCAAGTTGTCACTAAAGTCGCGGGCCTACGGCGAGTCGACCATTTGATCACGACCCATTACCACGGCGACCACTACGGCGGAGCATCCGTATTGGCAACGATGCTTCCCATCGGAACCGTTTATGACAACGGAAAATTTGATGAAATGCCAGACAATCCCGGCCAAGCGTACTATGAGTTTAAGTGCCAGCAACGCGTCGTGGTAAAGCCGGGCGACGAGCTCTCGCTGAAGCAGTCCAAAGACTTGAACTCTCCCATGCTGAAAATGACCTGCCTTGGCACTCGTCGAAAGTTCATCGCGGCGTCGGACGACGCTCCAACCAATACAGAAGTATGTGCGACGCATCGCTCGAAAGATCGCGATGGCTCGGACAACGCCAATAGCGTGGTGACACTCATTGAATTCGGCCCGTTTCGCTTCTACGATGCGGGCGATTTGACGTGGAATCAAGAGTACAAGCTCGTCTGCCCAAAGAATCTTGTCGGGGATGTCGACGTGTACCAGGTGACTCATCACGGACTCGACAGCAGCAATAACCCCATCCTCCTGCAAACGATCCAACCGACGGTGGCGATCATGAACAATGGTGTCACAAAAGGATGCAAGCCCGACGTATTTGCGAATCTCAAGGCGACGAAATCGATTCAAGCCTTGTATCAAATGCATAAGAACCTTCGACCTGACGGAGCTGTCAATAACGCTCCGGATGAGTATATCGCCAATACGGAAAAGAATTGCAAAGGGCACTACGTCAAGTTGTCGGTCGCTGCTGACGGACAAAGTTACGTCGTCAGTATCCCGGCGCACGATCACTCGCGCGAATTCAAAACGAAAAAAAGATGAGCCAGCAAATCCTCAGTTCAGCATGTAGCGACTTTCGACAGCAATCCATGTCTCGCCGTCAGCTGCTCCGCGTCGGTGGAGCGGGGTTGCTGGGTTTACAGCTGCCGCAATTATTGGCGGCGGCTGAAACGGCGACGATAAAGCCGCGCGCTAAGTCGGTGATCTTTTTGTTTCAATGGGGCGGCCCAAGTCACATCGACACGTTCGATATGAAGCCCAATGCGCCCGACGATTATCGCGGCCCCTACAAACCTATTTCTTCCGCCGTGCCCGAGATGCCGGTGTGCGAACTACTGCCCGAGATGGCGAAACGAATGGATAAGGTTTCATTGATTCGCAGCATGCACCACACGATGAACAACCACAATTCCGCCGGCTATTACGCATTGAGTGGACATGCACCTCCCAGCGACGACCAACGGCTGCGCGACTCCTTGGAACTCTATCCCGCGTACTCATCTGTGGTCGACCATTTAACGCCCAACACCAATGGTATGCCGACGGCTGTTTCGTATCCGTTTAGAATTGCGGACGGTTCGATCACGCCCGGACAACACGCCAGCTTTCTTGGCAAATCGAATGACCCGCTGTTCTTCGCGGACGACCCCAACGCCAAAGACTTTCGCATGCCCGAACTGAGCCTTCCGAACTCGCTTGGCATCGATCGCATCCAAGACCGGCGGGAGTTATTGAAGATTGTGGACCAGCAATCCAAACTTCTGGAGTACTCGCAAGAGGCTGCGGGCTTTGACAAGTATTACGACAAAGCAATTGACATGCTGACGTCAACTAAGATGCGAGAAGCTTTCAACCTGGAAGCGGAAAGCAAAGAGGTCCGGGATCGCTACGGCCGTACTACGTACGGTCAAAGCTGTTTACTGGCTCGGCGACTCGTCGAAGCTGGCGTGAAATTCGTAACCGTCTATTTCTCCGATAACATTGGAGGTCGCAAAAT
>JBLHLE010000393.1:0-6798 GCA_047620805.1 Pirellulaceae bacterium | reverse complement strand
ACCGCTTCCCGGCGATTCTACCGGCAACCTCAAACTAGCGTTCCTGTTGTCGGAAATTGTTTCGTTTCTTCAGACACAAGAAGCGCTCGACGCGATCGAGCGGCTGAACACTGCATTCAGGGACTATCGACGCTGCCAGCAGGATGATCTCGTTGCAAGTGCGGAGCAATTGAAGTCACAACTCCAGTGCCTTGCCGATCGCTATCCCGAACTGGTTTCAAAGTCTGCTGACTTTCAAAGTCGCATTGATGAACGATTACGCGCTCCCACATGGAGCAATGACGATTTCGATGTTCCGTTTTAGGAAAGACTAAGATGGCATGGCGACTTTCCGACTGGGTGCTTGAGGGCGAACTGGACAACACGACGTTGGGCTGGGCGATCGGCTGGGTTCGGCTGCGCGATCGCGATGAACCGTTGCAACTGAAGCTGGCAGGCAACTGTCACCCTGATTTGGCGGGCCGGAAATTCAAGATCGTACGCATCGATCCAATTCCCGATTGGATTGAGCACAATTCGTACACCCACATTACGACGGACCAGAGCGGTACGATTGGTGATGTAACGGCGGATCAGATGCTGCAGCATTTCGAGTGTTCCTGCGATGAATTCGTCGAGCGTACATACGCCGGCGATCGACCGCCGACGAGCCTGCGGAAGTCACTGTATCTCGAATGGTTCAGCCACAGCAATGGCCGTGTCGTGATCCAGTGCACGCGATTGGCTGTTGAACGAATCGGTGAACGAGCTTTCGAGTTAACCGAAGAAGAATGGATTGAGCAAGCTAAGCAAAACAACGAGGAACTTGGTTTCTTCATGCACCAGCTTGGCGATGCCGTCAACCCTGATGACGACAACTGAGTCACTATCCAGGACGTCGAAATTTATTGCCAACTCAATCTGTAAAGGAAGAGAAATCGAAAGGGAAAATCGAAAGCAGGAGGAAGCCAATACTGCGGCAAGCTGGCGGCTCTAGTGAAGCAACTTAACGGAGCTTCAGTGGGATGACCCAATCGACTATTGCGTTTGAAAAAAACCGGAGCAACATTGAGACCTGACAACCGGATTCGCAAACGATAGTGGTTCGCGTTCTGGCTTGCCCAGTAATGCTCCAATGCTACTTTTTACTTCCGCAACTTCGCAGGTAGATGATAACCGGCATTGGTTAAGCGGATCCGAAACAGACTACTGCCTGCGGTAATGTACAGTAGATTGGCGTCTGTCCCGCGACCGAACCCGACATTGGTCGGAAGTTCCGTCGGGATAAACTCTAGCTGTTTTCCCGCCGCTGAGTAGACGCCAATTCCCGGTTTCGTGACGTCTCGTTCGGCGACGTAGAGATTGCCTTTCACATCGCAACACAACCCGTCTGGTCCGTCTTGCGGATAGTAATCCACTAGTGTTTTTCGAAATGTTGCCGTTCCGTTGTCGTGCAAGTCGTATGCCATCAGCTGCATATGCCCTTTTTTCGGCTGCGGTTTTGCGTTCCCCTCAATCGGCGGAATCACGCCAGTAGAACCGTTGTCGTGGCACACGACGTACAGCGTTTTCTGATCGGGCGACACGCAGACTCCGTTGGGCTTACCAGCGTCGGCTATAATTCGATGAATCGAAAGATCGGTGTCGATACGGTAGACGCTCATGACTGGCTGTTCGA
Organism: Pirellulaceae bacterium; assembly: GCA_047620805.1. Classification (GTDB taxonomy): domain Bacteria; phylum Planctomycetota; class Planctomycetia; order Pirellulales; family Pirellulaceae; genus JBLHLE01. Next base: position 5,141 of record JBLHLE010000393.1, on the reverse strand, counting down.
GCGGCTCGTGCCCCAAGTATCGCGGATCGCTGAAATAGATCCGACCCTTTTCATCGAGCGTCACATCGTTGGGTGCGTTGAAGTCGCGGTTATCAAACATCCCGGCGATCACGAAACTTTGCCCTGTCTTCATGTCCGTCCGCGTCACTCGGCGACCTCCATAGTCAGCACCTTCACAGACGACCATGTTTCCGGATGCGTCGAACTTGATGCCGTTGGACATTCCACTAGGCGAGCGAAATATCTTCGTCTTTTCAGTCTTGGGATCGAATACCCAAATGTGGCCTGCGTGAAAGGAACCATCGTCCTGCTTAGTCTGGTTGGAAAAAGTAATGTCGCTGAAATAGACCAAACCGTCGGGTGCGACCGCCACACCCTCGGTCAACTCGATCCCAGTAAAAAGCTTCTCCACTTTTGCCCCCTCAGGTACAATCGAGGTCTGCGCCGCCGCGGTCGATGGGAGCGTTGCAGTTAAGAACATCACAGTTGCGAGCATTACAATAGCCGCGAAAGTCAGCAAATTGGAAACGTACATTCGACTCAGATGAGACGACGTTTTCACGACTGAGCGCACAATAATTAAAATTAGATTCATGGTATGTTTCCGTATAAGAGGTACCGACGCAGAGGTCCAGCTGCCAATTGGATAATTCGGGTTGAAATATATTGGAGTATAGATGAACCAGTGGGCCATCGCCATCTCGTCGGCACGATAACCGATAACAAACTCCACGCAGACGCGATCGGGAAGTCGAAAGGGGTCGCAAGCCAATGCTGCGGCAACAATCCAATACTGCGGCAAATTGGCGGGGCTAGTGAAGAAACCTAACGGGAAGATTAGGAGTCAAATCGATCGGGCCCGGGGCAGGACTCTGCTGTTACAAACGTGCCCTGAGGCTATGCTAGCCCGACGCATCATGGATACCGGCGGTCACTGTCGAGTGCTGAGCGTTCCCGATTCGCTGTGCCAGAACTTATTGGCTAGGAGCGTCGACACCGCCGCGACTGCGGCCGTTTCAACTCGCAGAACCCGCCCCCCCATACTCGCCATCACAAAACCTTGCTCGCGGATAAGGCGTCGTTCTCTATCCGACCATCCTCGTTCGGCGCCAATCAACAGGCAGGTCGCGGTTTCGTCTCGGCTTATTGTCGTCGCCAAACTGGTGGTCGCTTCGTAATTATCGAGACAGATCTTTGCTCGCTGCGGATCGGCGTATTTGTGGTCAGTTGCGATCGCATCGGCGAGCGTTCTGTCAAATCTTACCGCTGGAAACTTTGTTTCGAAGGACTGTGAAACGGCTGCGGTCACGATCTCATGATACTCACCGGATGTCCAAAGTTGGCTCGAAGCGTACGATCGCTCTCCTGAATCGGTCAGAACAAACTCGATTGACCTCACGCCAAGACTCGCCAAGGACCGCAACACAAACCGGCACGTTTGAGGACGACTGATCCCCACCACAACATCCACTGGGTAGAGGTCGGAGGCAGGTCCAGTCGATTCGAATTCGATTGGCAACCGGCCCTCCGTTTCACTCCCGAACTTCGCTTTGCCCCGCATTCCATTGATCACCCCCGCGTCGAACAACTGACCATCGCCAATCGACAATACCTGGCGTACGTGGGCAACCCGGCCATCGTCAGGCTCAATCCCCTGGGACAATTCACTCTCGGTAAACAAAATGATATTCATAGCTGACCGCACATACCGCTATAGTTTTCTGCCAACAACGCGACACACATGATGATATTCGCTGTCGCAGTCCCTGTACCAACACAGGTAAGACGACAAGGGAGTTTTTAGTTTAAGCTTGAGGGCATCGCTTTTGGGAAATACCTTACAGCCGAATGCCATATTCCTCTTCGAGGGCGTGCAAAGCGGCCATGGTCGCCTCGTTGATGGGGATTCCCTCCCGAAGTCGTTCCTGTTGCGTCGCGTCTGCGCCTTGGCCGGGGACCTGGACCTGAGGAAAACCGGCAGTTGGCGGGGAGTCGTTGACGGCCTGGATCATGGCGTCCATGCCTTGCCGGAACATCTGCGGGTCTCCGAACTGGTCGAGACGAATGGCGGCGAAGCAGTGGGCGATGCCTTCCTGAGCGAAACCGTGTTTTGGCTCGGCAGTGTCCCCCAAAATGCGTTCTTTCGCGACGTCGGTACGCCATGCTCCCGACAGTAAGCCAGTCAGAATCCAGCTGGCCAATGCCATTCCGTACCCCTTATGTCCACCGAAGGTTGTCGCGCCGCCGAGCGGAACGACGCCATGAACTTCGTCGGGCTTCGTGGTCGGCTGACGGTCCGCGTCCAAGGCCCAATCGGACGGAACTGGCCTTCCTTCTTCTTCATACAACTCAATGCGATTGACGGGCACGATCGAGGTGGACATGTCGAGGACAAACGGCGGCAGCTTGTCGGCCGGACAGGCCATTGCCAGCGGGTTTGTTGACAACATAGGCAGCATGCCACCGAAAGGCAGGACGGCTTTGGTCTGGCCATGCGGAAACAAATAGCCACACGACGCAAATCCCAGCATGTCGTGTTCGACCGCCATCGACGCGTAGTAACCGGCGGGACCGAAGTGGGTCGAGTTTCGCACCGTCACGATGCCAACGCCGGACTGCCGAGCCTTATCGATCGCGCACTGCATCGCCTGGACCGATAGCGACAAAGCCAGTCCACCATTCGCATCAAAGGCGGCCGATGTCGGCGATTCGTGGTCCAGCGTCAGTTCGGCGTCGAACATAATCTCGCCGTCTCGACGTCCAACACCCGCCGCGTCCAAGTAGTAGCGTTTCAGGTTACGTATCCCATGCGTGTCAACTCCGCGGAGACTGGCCCACATCAATACATCGCTGGCTCGTTCGGCATGCGCAGGCGGCGCGCCGGCCGCCTCGAATACGGCGGCGGTAAACTTCCGCAGGCGATCGGCTGCGATTCTCGTATGGGTCATTTGGTCATTCGCAAAATGTATAGGTAAATCTGTCTGTTAGCCAACGGAGAATGCCGAAGAAAGTTCAACACGCGTTAGATGCTAGGTGGCATTCTTCGGCGTACGCGCGTACGCCGCCTTAAAAACCTGGGGAATGACAAGCCATATAATCTGCCGCTCTTCATGTCGCGGCGATTCAACTGTTCATCTCCAGCCCGCTGAGCGTCCCAGTACTCGTAGCGAAGTTGTCCACTTCGATGCCCAGTCGCTGGAGCATACTCACGTAGAGATTGCACAGCGGTGGTGGATCCTGCGGATCGAAGGCCAGGTGCTGTCCGTGTCGAAAGCCGCCACCGGCCAGGAACACGGGCAAATTCCTCGGCGAGTGGCTACTGCCGTTGCCCAAGTTGCTGCCCAAGAACACTGTAGTTCGGTCGAGCAAACTTGAGTCTGCCTCTTGCGTTTGCTTTAGTTTGACCAGCAAATCGTGGACGGTTTTCATCGTCTCCAGTTCGACGATCTTGAGCTGTTCGAGCTTGCCAGGATCCTGGCCGTGGTGCGACAGATCGTGATGGCCCAAGGAAACGCCTGGAATCGGCGGAGCGTAGGTGGAACCGGCCAGCATAATCGTGATGAGTCGTGTCGAATCTGTTTGCAAGGCCAGATGGGTGAGGTCAAACAACAATCGCGTGCGGCCGATGAGGTCGGCCTTATTGGGAATATCTTTAGGTGGTTGGGCGTCAACTTTGGGCTTCGGTTTTCTGCTCCAGGCTTCGTTCGCAACCAGCCGCTGCTCCAACTTGCGGACACTGGTGAGGTATTCGTCGAGCTTGTCACGATCCTCTGAACCGAGCTCGGAACGCAACGCGTTCGCCTGCTCGCGGACGTCGTCGAGGATGCTGCGATTGTCCTGCAGGCGACGTACTTGGGCCTGAACTTCGTCGGCCCGTCCCGCGAGAAACATCTTTGTGAAAACTTGCGACGGTGAATTGTCCGCGGGAATCTGTGCTCCGGTTCGAGACCAGGACAACCCTAGCCCTTCGCCCGACAAGGTCAGGGTAGGGAATCGGGTCAGGCCACCGATGTGTTCGGCGGCAAACTGGTCCAGCGATATCCCGTTGCGAAAGCCGGGACGCCCCGCTCCAGACGCGCCTGTCAGGAAGCTGGCCGTTGCCTGGTGCGCGAACCCCGGACTTACTCCCGCATGCGAGAGACCGGAGATGACCGTGAAATCGTCGCGGTAGTCTTTGAGAGTCTCCAGGTAAGGGGTAAGCGCGTAGTCCTTACCAGCTTTCTCGGGGAAGAAATTCGGCGGGTGCAAACCCAACGGCGTACAAATGCAGACCAGCCGTCGCCGTGGCAGCTCTGCGTCCGCCGACGCGCGAGCGGGGGTAAAAGCAGCGAGGCAGGGCAGGGCCATTGAGACACCTGCGGCCTGCAGGAATTGCCTTCGTTGAAGCTTCATAGAATGAGTCCCTCTCGAGTGGCCACCATGTAAGTTCACTTGTGTCTAAATATCTGGCTCTGCACGACCTCGTGAACGAGCGAACGCAGGCCGTAGTTTTTGTCGCGAATTCTGCTGACAATTCCATCGATTTCCGATTGGTCAGCCGTCGTCGGTGTCGCGCCGGTGGCATAGGTAAGCAGTTTGTCCGCCAGGGACTGGGCCAGTTGGTCTTTATCGGCCAGCAGGAGTTGTTTGTACTCATCGATGTTTTGAAACTTTCGGCCGTCGGGCAACACGTCGGAAGCGTCTACTGGCGGTCCGTTCAGATACCGCATCGTCCGACCGTTCACGATTGCTGGCTCTCCATTTCCGACACTGCGGTAGCGTTCCCGCCAGCTGCCGATAACATCGAAATTCTCCAGCGCGAATCCCGGTGGATCGATTTTGACATGGCAGATTGCACATGCGGCGTTCCCTCGATGCTTCGCCAATTGCTCGCGGATCGTCGTGGCACCGCGAATGTCGGGCTCGACAGCTTCCACGTCCACCGTTGGCTTCGGCGGAGGTGTCCCAAGAATGCGGTCCAGAACCCATGCTCCGCGAAGGATCGGCGAAGTCGTGGTGCCGTTGGCGGATACCTTGAGAACCGACGCCATTGTCAAGACACCGCCACGGTGGCTCTCTGGCGGCAGTGATACTTTGCGAAACTTCAACCCTTCCACGCCCGCGATGCCATAGTGCTCCGCCAACCGTCCGTTGAGCATCGC
>JBLHLE010000392.1:0-6801 GCA_047620805.1 Pirellulaceae bacterium | reverse complement strand
ATGGTTCTGCAGTGCGAAAAGCCGATCACCGTTTGGGGTTGGGACACGCCGGGCCAGCAAGTGAGCGTGTCCTTTGCCGAGCAGTCGAAATCGGCTACGACGTCGAAGGAGGGTCGCTGGACGATAACGTTAGACGCGCAACCGTCCAGTTTCGAGAATCGCGAACTCATCGTTAGCGGGTCATCAAAGGTTTCCTGCTCCAATGTTCTCGTCGGAGAAGTTTGGCATTGCGGTGGTCAAAGCAACATGGAGTGGACTTTGCGTTCCACTCGCGACGCCGATCTCGAACTCGACTCTGCGAACTACCCTGCCATTCGTTACATACGCCTGCCCAAAGTTGCACGCCCTACTCCGCAAGACGATTTCCCGGTCGCGGACAACACCAGTTCCGAAGGCAACTGGAAACGATGCATTTCACCCGACGTTGATAACTGCTCGGGCGTTGGCTACTACTTTGCCAAGCGACTCCATCGAAGGCTCAATGCTCCCGTAGGTTTGATCGATACTTCGTGGGGCGGCACAATGGCGCAGCACTGGTGCTCCAAAGAGTCACTTCGCGAAATCCCTGCAGCAAAACCTTACATCGACACATTTGAAGGCGACTTAAAAGAATGGCTCGATGGCGGCGGCGAAAAAGGTGCTCAGCAACGCCTGGGCACAGACATGGAAAACTGGGAGAAAGCAAGAGACAAAGCAAAAGCTGCCGGTGAACGAGAACCGCGACGCCCCAATCCTGACAGTTACACCAGCCCAGCGACGAAACGACAACCGGCTGGTATGTTCAACGGAATGCTCTCTCCGATAGCGCAGTACACGGTTCGCGGTGCGCTTTTCTATCAAGGTGAAAACAACTCGTTCGGCAGTTCCTGGAAACCATTCCCCATGACCTTTCCGGCGGTTATTAAAGATTGGCGAGCAGCCATCGGCGACGACAACATGCCCTTTGGCATCATTCAAATCTCGGGGTGGAGCAATCGACGCTCCATGACCTACGACATGAATCATCATTGCAACGTCACGCGCGAAGTACAATTCAATACTTGGCGTAAGGCAGACAACACGGGTCTGATCGTCACATTCGACACCAACTCCAACGGCAGCATTCACCCCGCACGAAAGCTACCCGTCGGAGAAAGGTCGGCGCGATGGGCCTTAGCCGAAGTCTACAAAGTGAAAGTTCGCGGCTCGAATCAACCACTCCAATGGAAGGGACCGATTTACTCGTCAAATGAAATCAGAGACGCAAAGGTCTACATCTCATTCGAGGACGGCTCAGCCGCGGGCTTGCGACTCGACCAAGACATCGATGTCGGTTTCTATATCGCGGGCGAAGATAAAGAATTTCATCATGCTTCCGCCCGCATTGACGGTAACAGAGTTGTGGTCTGGAGCGATGCAGTACCCCAGCCGTTATCCGTGCGGTATGCGTTTTCGAACCTTCCCGCTGGCGGTCTAATGAACGGCAGAGAACTGCCAGCCTATCCGTTCCGCACAGACGACTGGCCTATGACGCCGCATCAATCAACTGGCTCCTACAACGCCGACGGGACCATTACCGACTAATCCTACACTCAGATTCACCACGGGTCGTATCGGTTATCTGAATTGCACAATGTCGCCACGAACATTTCCTCGTAGTTACATGAGCCACTCCGACTCAGCATTCGCTAGAATGCGGTGACAAGGGATAATTAAGGAAACGGATAATGACGGATAATGAAGGAGTAGGAAGCTGTCCTGATCGCAAATCCCTACGCACCTGTGTCAGCCCCGAATGCTGTTCAGCTTAAATACTCCTCTCCCCACCTGCACAATGGTTTGCCGATGACTCGAATCGCAACACTGCTCTCAACTGCTCTTTTGTCTTCCATCGCTCTTTTGTCTTCCATCGCTCTTTCGTCTTCCATTGCTATTTCGTCTTCCATTGCTATTTTTCTTTGCCTCAACAACCCTCTAATTGCACAACAGCCCGGCATTGAAAACTCCATTGGAACGAAAATGCGTTTGCTCAAAGGCGGGCGGTTTATTCAAGGCACCGATGGCGGCGAGAATCGACTCCAATATGCTTTCCCGCTTTCGATCAACGGGCAATTCTTCGGCAACGCGGAAACTCCCGCTCACGTTACCTGGATCACTCGGCCGTTCTATTTGGCGGAGACCGAGGTCACTGTGGGACAGTTTCGCGAATTCGTCGCAGCGACAGGATACGTCACGTCGGCGGAAAAAGCCGCCACAGAAATGGTCGGCTGGTCCCCAACCCCGCCGGAAAACCCGCTCTACGAATCGTATGATTTTGCGCGGGACAAGTCCTTTAGCTGGAAGAACCCTGGCTTCCAACAACAGGACAGTCATCCGGTCGTCGGAGTCAGCTGGTCCGACGCCCATGCGTTCTTGGCTTGGCTAAACGAGAAGGAAGGAACTGTCTATCGGCTACCCACCGAGGCGGAATGGGAATTCGCTTGCCGCGCTGGAACTGAGACTTGGTTTTCTTTTGGGGACCAAGCCCGCGACATCGTTCATAAACATGGCAACCTCGGAAACGTGGAGCTCGAAAAACACCGCAAACATTCCGTCGAACGCCAGTGGTTGCTCGACTGGGACAAAGCTCCCGGAGACGGCTACGTCTTCACGTCGCCCGTCGGATCCTACCAAGCCAATCCGTGGGGCTTCCAGGATATGCACGGCAACGCCTGGGAGTGGTGTGAAGATCATTGGCTCGATACGGTCTACAAAGATTACACCCGCCCCAAATATAACCTCCCGACAAAAACTGCCTTGAACCCAGTCAACAACGACCGTCCTCAAACACCCACGAATCAATTCCGCACGATTCGAGGTGGCAGCTGGTACAACGGCGATATCATCTGCCGCTCCGCCAATCGCACGTATTGGGACCAACAGGACGCAGCGTGCTACATTGGATTTCGCATCGCTCGAGACGCCCCGGCTGACGTAAATTCGACAGACAGAAATTCCGCAGACAGAAATTCCGCAAAAAGCGAACGACTCGCCGAGCTGGACGCCATCGAGACCATCGAAGCTGCGGGGGGCATACTTTACTCGTCGCGAGGAATCGACATTGAAGTACGCTTCGATGGTAAAGAGATCAACATGGCGGCGCTCGCTGCTCTGACTCGCATCCATGGCCTGGAACGTCTTAACGTCGGCTGGCGTCCGAACACCGAAAGACTCACAGACGAACACCTTCGACAGATCGCCGAATTGAGGAACCTAAAGTCACTGCAGTTTTCCGACTGCATCGATCCGAACACCGTCAATCTTGAAATCCTCACGCAGCTCGCTCAACTCACAACTCTGTCCTTTCCGCGCACGGCAGCCATACGAGATCAAAACTTGCAGCAACTTGCAGGCTTTCGATCGCTGCACTCATTTACCTGCTTTGGCACTGCAGGAGGAATGACTGACGTCGGGGTGTCGTCGCTAAAGAATAATCGTGAACTCGAGGTCCTCGAAGTTTTGGAAACCGAAGCCACAGGCAGCTTTCTCAAAGATTTCGCTGAATGCCCGCTTACGCGTCTGGCGATAACTCGGTCCCGCTCCGGAACTGCCGGATTGTCTGACGAACATGCTCAGCAGCTGAGTACCATTGTGACGCTCCAGTCAATTAACCTGACCGGTCAATCGAACATTACCGGCAGTTCGCTATTCGAATTGTGTAAGCTCGGACAGCTCCGCAGTCTGACGCTGGACGGATGCGAAGGAATCGCGTCTGGGGACTTTTCCAGTCTGGCATCGCTGCAGAAACTGAACGAACTAAACCTCCGGGACACCTCGGCTGGCGATGCAGCTGCAATCGCAATCGCCGAAATCCCTCGCATTCAGCGGTTGAAAATGCAAAGTCCTCTGCTTACAGACGAAGGGCTTTCACACCTTTCACAAGCCTTCTCAATTAAGGACCTGGATATCGCCTCCGATTCCATTACGGATATCGGTCTGGCGAAACTCGGACGAATCAACCAGTTAGATACGCTACTCGTGCGTTCAGCCAAGATCACTGGTCAAGGACTCGGGCCACTCTGCCAACTCCCCAATCTGAAAGACCTCGGGTTAAACTGCGCAGGACTTCAAGACGTGGCTTTTGATTATCTTGCCACTGGGAAACGACTGCAAAAAATCAGGTTGGCCCACAGAGGATTCCAGCCCGCCGCACAACTTACAAATGCGGGACTAATGAAAATGTCGCAAGCGGTCTGGCTTCGTGAACTTTGGATCCCTCGTAACGATACGCAGATCACGGAAGACAGCATCGCTGAATTACAAAAACTTTTACCCAAGACTGGCGTTACCCCATATACCGTCACCTGGCAAAAATAGCAGATGTCTAGACAACAAAAAAACACCACCGACCGAGAACAGATTGGGCTCGCGGTGAAGCGCGTTCTAGCGGCAGTATTAGCAGCGGCATTAGCGGCTCTTTTCGTCGTCACTCCGCTGGCTGCGCAATCTCCACCGTCGGCAGCATTGTCACCGTCGGCAGCTTTGGAAACTTACCGCCAACACGTCGCACCGCTGATTGCCAAGTACTGCGTCAATTGCCACGGTCCCAAGACGCAGGAAAGCGACCTGCGGCTCGACACATTGAGTTCCGACCTCGGCGATTCGGCGAACGCTGAAAAATGGATCGAGGTGATGGACAACCTGAACCTGGCCGAAATGCCTCCCCAAGACGAAACTCAACCCCCTGCCGAAATGGTTGAAAAGGTGACTGGCTGGATTTCGGACGAATTGCGTCGCATCGATCGCCTATCAAAATCGACGGGAGGACGCGCATTGCTCCGGCGACTCAGCCGCACGGAATACGCTAACGCAGTCCGCGACTTACTCGGTATCGAATTCCTGCCGACCGAGGGCCCCCGCGACCTGCTGCCGCCCGATGGCACACTCGACGGATTCGACAAGCTCAGCAAAGCACTACTACTTGATGCTTCGCTGATGGAAAAGTACTTTGACGTCGCGGCCATCGTCGCCGACAAAGCGGTAGTCGTCGGACCGCCGCCCGTTCCGACCCGGGCCAATCGGATGCAGTACGAAGAGATCGGCGGTGGAATCGAGTACATCAAGCTGAGTCGCACCACCGAAGTTACTGAAACGGGTATCGTGTCGATGAGTTCTGGGATGCGAACCGACGACAAGATCCGTCATCCCTGGGACAATTCCCTTATTCCAATCCGAGGTAAGTATCGTCTTCGCGTTCGAGTTGGCGCGGATAAAAAAGACCGCGAAGCGCTCTACATCCGGATCACCCGCGGGGGCGATGGCGACATCTACTTTGGTAAAGTGCCCGGTACGATCGAAGCCCCGCAGATCATCGAGATCATCCGCCCCTTCAACACTTCGGGAGGCAGCGAAATCGGAATCCGTTTCGAGAATGGGACGTCCTTTGCGAGAGTGAACTACCATTACAGCGCGCTGCAAAAGTCCTCGCAAGAGGCGATCGCCAACGGCGACCAGAAACTGGCGGGCAGATTACGAGCACAAATGGGAGCGCAGGGCTTCCCCAATCAATCGCGTCCCGAACCCAAAACGCGAACGACGGATCATCTTCCTCGAGTCCTCTTTGACTGGATCGAACTCGCAGGGCCGCTGTACGACCAATGGCCACCGAAAAGTACGCAACTCATCTTCCATCGCGGTCTGGACGCCAAACAGTTCACCCCTCTATACGCTCGCGAGATCTTCTCCCAGATCTTGCCGCGTGCATTTCGACGGCCGGTCACGGTAACTGAAATCGATGCGATTACGGGTGTTGCGATCAGTGAACTCGAACGCGGCGAATCGTTCACTTCGGCAATAAAGGCGGGAATCATCGCGACATTGTGTAGCCCCAGTTTCCTGATGCTTTACGAAGGCTCGTCCGATGACTCCGCCCCGCGGCCTCTCAATGACTACGAGATGGCGACGCGATTAAGTCTACTGCTGTGGAGTTCCATTCCCGACGAAGAGCTCTACCGATTGGCGCGGGAAAACAAGCTTCAAACGGACCAGCAACTGCTCGCCCAGGTTGAAAGAATGCTGGCCGACGAAAAGTCAAACGCGATCGTCGACGGCTTCGCCAGACAATGGCTCAAAGCGGACGAATTTGACCGCTTCGCAATCGATCGCTCGCTATACCGCGAGTTCTATAGCACTGAAAACGCGGGTCTCAATGAAGCCATCAACGCCGAGCCGATTGAGTTCTTTCGCTACATGCTGAAGAACCGCGGCAACGCCTTAGATTTCCTCGACAGTAATTGGACGATGGCCAACGAAGCACTCGCCCGACACTACGGCATTGAGGGAGTAACCGGAAACGAGTTCGTGAAAGTCGCGTTGCCGGTGGCAACTCATCGCGGTGGTTTAACGACGATGGCGGCATTGCATAAATGGGGCAGCGATGGGAACCGGACCAAGCCGGTCGAACGAGGTAAATACATTCTCGACGTCTTGTTCAACGATCCCCCCAAACCGCCGCCACCAAATGCTGGTGAAGTTGAGCCGAACGTATCCGGCGACAACCTGACTGTTCGGCAACGGCTCGACCAACATCGAACGATTCCCGCGTGTGCCAACTGCCATCGCATCATCGACCCATACGGCTTCGCATTGGAAAACTTTAACGTCACTGGCACGTGGAGAACGAAACAAGACGGTGAACGAGGTTGGTGGCCAGACGAGGCCGTTATCGACGCCTCCGCGACGTTTCCCAACGGTGTTAAATTCGAGACAATCGAACAGTTTCGTAGCGAACTTCGCAAACAAGGCGATCGTTTCCTGCGTGGTTTGAGCGAAAAGATGTTCTCG
>JBLHLE010000391.1:0-6805 GCA_047620805.1 Pirellulaceae bacterium | reverse complement strand
ACGTGAAACAGCAGCACGTCGTGGTTTCCAAAACTCAGTTGTCCCAATCCCAAAGCCAACCGTTCGAGATCCGAAATAAAATCACTGACGACGATCAACAAACTGCGCCGTTTGAGTTGTGGAGCCACGGCCATAAAGACTTCGGCAATATCGGTCTCCTCGCCCGCAGTTGCACTTTCCAAGGTGTGGGTCATGTTGCGAAAATGCGTTTGCGAACCCTTGGCGGGCATGATCGTCCGTATCGTTTGGTCGAACAGGCCGAGTCCAAATGCGTCCTTCTGCAAACTTAACAACCTAGCCAGAGTGCAAACGATCGTCGCGGCGTATTCGAACTTCGTCATAGCCGCTTGCGGGCTTTGAAAGAACATCGACTTGCTAGTGTCCAACAAAAAGATGACGGGCATGTTCGTTTCGGCTTCGTATTGCTTAACGTAATACCGCTCGGTCTTGGCGAACACTTTCCAATCCAAGTGCTTGGTTTCGTCACCTTGGACGTATTGCCGATGCTGAGCAAACTCGGTGCTAATACCGAGCAGCTTGCTCTTGTGCATTCCCGACATGTAGCTTTCCACCAGCCGCAACGAGCGCATCTCGTAGCCTTTGATTCGGCTCAGCACCTGTGGGTCGAAATAATCCGCCATTACGCCACTGCTTTCAACAAATCGTTGACAATCTGTTCGGTCGTCACCCGTTCGGCTTCCGCGGCGAAGTTAGGCATGATGCGATGGCCTAGCACCGCTTGGGCGACGAGCTTCACGTCGTCCAGACCGGCCTCGTGACGGCCAGCGAGAATCGCAGCCGCCTTGGCTCCGACGATCAAATTTTGGCAGGCCCGTGGGCTCGCTCCCCAGCTAACCCATTTTTTAATGAAGTCCGGTGCTTCCGGTTCGCTGCTGCGAGTGGCCCGCACTAAGCGTAGAACGAAATCGACCACCTCATCTGGTACTTGCACTCGCCGAACCAGTTTTTGCAGGCCAACGATTTCGTCTTGCGATAACTCTGGCTGGATATCCGCCTGATAGCTGGCAGTAGTCATTGCCAGGATTCTGCGTTCCTCGTTTTCGCTGGGATACCCAACGTTCAACTGAAACATGAATCGATCCATCTGAGCCTCCGGCAGCGGATAAGTTCCTTCCTGTTCGATGGGGTTCTGCGTCGCCAGTACAAAGAAAGGAAGTTCCAAATTGCGAACTTCACCGCCCACGGTAACTTGTCGCTCCTGCATCGCCTCCAGTAAGGCCGCTTGAGTTTTCGGCGGAGTTCGATTGATTTCATCGGCCAATAAAATGTTGGCGAAAATCGGCCCCGGTAAAAATCGAAAGTGCCTTTCTCCAGTCGCCTTGTCTTCTTGGATAACTTCCGTACCGGTGATATCCGACGGCATTAGATCCGGCGTAAATTGAACACGATTGAAGTTCAACGACAGGCTGCGAGCCAGCGTCGAGACTAGCAGTGTTTTGCCGAGTCCGGGGACACCCTTTAAGAGACAGTGGCCTTGGCTGAAGAGGCTGATCATTGTCAGGTCGACGACGTGATCCTGGCCCACGACCGCCTTGCGGATCTGAGTGATAATTTTGTCGTGGGCTTCTTTGAGATGGCCAATTTTCTGCAACTCGTCATCGCTCCACGGAGCTTCTGGTGGGATCTCAAAATCAGTAGGACTAGCGTTCATGGTTTACCTCATTTTCATTGCTTGAAGCACATCGTTTGTCCAACGGGAAACGGTGGGCATTGTCTTCTTTCGAGCCACGTCGAGTAGCTGGTCGATCAACCCAATCCGGCTCAACCCTGCGGCCTGAGCTCGGAAATCAATGAGCAACCGATGCGTGAGAACTGGCACTGCGACATCGACCACATCTTGGCGAGTTACGTGGGAACGACCGCGCGCCAATGCCGTCACCTTGGCGCATAACAACAGAGCCTGCGCCGCCCGCGGCGACGCCCCCAATCGAACGGACTCTGTTATGTCCGCGGGACACCCCTCTTCCCCTGGCCGACTGGCCCGGACAACCGACAATGCGAAATCTCGCACCGAGGGAACCACCGGGACCTCGCGAGCCAAAGCCTGCATCGCCAGCACGATGTCTGGCGTGGTTACTCTCTCAACATTGGGTTGAAACGAACCGGTTGACTGACCCAGCATTCGCCGCTCATCGTCCGAACGAGGATATTGTTGCTCGATCGACATCATGAAGCGATCGACTTGCGCTTCGCCCAGCCGCCAGACGCCCTCTGTGTCGAGAGTGTTTTCGGTGGCGATCAACGTAAACGGCCGCGGCAAGAAGTACGTCTTCCCACCCGCCGTGACCTGCCGCTCCTGCATGACTTCCAACAGCGCGGATTGAGTTCGAGTCGGACTGCGATTGATCTCGTCAACTAACAACATATTGCAGAACACCGGCCCCTTAAAAAACCGGAATCGTCGCTCGCCCGTAGCCGCATTGTGCTCCAGTACCTCGGTCCCCACGATATCCGTGGGTAACAAGTCGGGTGTGAATTGCAACCGCTGATATTCCAGACCCAGGACAACCGCCAATGTTTTGACGATAAGTGTCCGTCCAAGTCCCGGCATCCCAGTCAACAACACGTGACCGCCTGCGAGCACCGACACCAACAGGTGTTCGACGGTCTGATGCTGGCCAACGACTACTTTGCCAAGCTCTCGACGAATCTCGTGAAACAGTTCGTGAAACTGCTCGGCGGTCATGGCAGGTTCGTTCGTGTTATTTTCGACGTTTGAATTCATGTTATTTCTTTTCGCGTTCTCCGACTTCTTCGAAAGATGCCGGACGGGTCCGATCCGGTCCTTTTTCGTAGACGAAGGTCAGCATCTTGCCCTCGAAGTGACGGTCAAAGAGGGTACGTGAAGGTGGGAAGCTAATTCGCTCGCCATTGATATATCCATGTCTCGATCCGTACCCGAGGAAAATCGGAACCGTCCTGTTGTTGGCAAAACCAGCAACGTGCTCGATGATGTTTTTACCCCCGGTCTCGCCCCGCAGGATTTCCAATAACACTTCTTCGTTGTCGAGAATATTGACACCGTATTTATCGAAATTGTCCGATGAGAAGTTGATCCAATCGCAGTGGTAGTCGCCCGAAAGCCGGCCGCGATACCCGAAGCCAACCTTCTTCAAAGGAGCGTAACTCTCGAAAGTGAATTTTACTTTGAGCCCCTTCATCATGTCCTTGAAGATGGGCTGGACTTGCCGAATTTTCTGCAGTTCGAGCGGACTCGGCTCCTTCCGCGGTGGCTCGCCTTCCTGCGGCGGGACATCGCGCTTTGGCGTATTGACGGGTCGCAACCAAACGGTCAAGTTGCCCGCTCGCCATCTTCCCGAAGAATTGGTTTCATAAGCCGGTTCCATGTTCACCTTGACGATGTTGTTCTCCGCGTAGTCCAAGTATGCCAGGAACGGCGAGGCGTATCGCAATTCGCTGATATCGTCTATTTCAAACACGGCAACCGATTCCATCGCCCCGTTTTCCGCGTCCTTGATCTCGTGACTCTTGAGCTGAATTCCTTTGCCCATGTGCTTCATGCGGTCGAGAACTCCTTCTTTGGAAAGCAGCTCGGCCACTTTGATCTCGCCGTCTTGATCGACATCGAAATCGAGCAAACGCTGCGAGAAGCGGACGCGTTCGGTAACCGTAGCGCCGCCGTCACGTCGCATCTTGATCGTCGTTTCCAACTCAAAGCAACCGCCGCTACAAAGCGTCAAAGTCGCCAAAAGCAGAGCTGGGTATTTCAGATTGTTCTTCATGATTGCTCCAAGTACTAACGAATCACGCGTGCCGATCCCCAATTAGCAACGTCCCCTAAATCGAGGTCGCCCGCGTTGGTCACCTGCAGCGCGAGTTGTTTCACTTCCGCCACGGAAACCTGAATCTCAACTGGTGCGGATTCCCGTCCCGTGATGACAGGACTTCGATAGAGCGACTTTCCGTCGCCCAACACTTCGAATACGACGCTACCGCGGTCACCGATACGACTCGCGATACCAATATCCGCTCGAAACTGCTGAAATCGCTTCCCTAACTCAAAGGTGAGAAGGCTGTCGGCGTGAACGCCGATCCCCCATGGATAACGTTTTCCAGCGATGCTGATCGCGTCGCCTTGACTGCTGCGGTCCATGCGAAACGGTTGCGGTGGCGCGAGCACTGTGGATTCCTTCACATCAACCGGTTCCAGCTGTGATAAGTATTGAACACGCCCACCGATAACCTGCACCAGCGAAATCTCATCCACTCCCAGGATCAACGTCGATTCCGAATCCCATGCGGGTTGAACGTGCCACGACCCCAGTCTGATCTTCTTGAGCGTTCCTTGAATCTCGCTGCCGTCCCGTCCGTGCAGCCGAACGCGAAGATCACCTTGCCATTTTGGTTGCGGCGCGCGTGCAGCGTCTGCCAAGCGGACGCCCGCCAGGTAAGGAATTCGCACGGGAACAACCTGCAATAATTCTTCGTGATCCAACAACAGTTGCGTCAGTTCCAACCGCCGCACCACGCCGGGATAAAGAGAACCGCGCCGATCCAGGACCAAGTCTAGCGCCGAAGCGTCGGGCGGGGACAAACTCTTTACGAGCTCCTCCGCTTTCCGACCCGAGAAGCCGATCATAGGCAGCGCGACAAAACCCTTGACGTGCGCCAAATTTAATTGGATCGTGCCCGACAACGCGGTCTTCACAGTGACGAGGTCGCCGTCGTCATAGAGAATCTGCCCGCGCAACGAGCTTCCATCCACCAGCCGAAAGTCCTGCATTCCGCTCTGTACAAGCAGCGGACTGCGACCGAGAAAACGAATTGCGATAACGTCTTCCAAGGGGACTTGTTTCTCTTCGCCCGTAGGTTGCTGAACGGTGATCTGGCCCGCGTCGTTGACACCTTTCACCAGACCATAGACTCGCGAGTTGTCGTGTAACCAGATTTCCTCAGCCCGTGTCGCCGACAGCCAACCCGACATTACAACGATTACAGCCAAGCTGATGCCGCGACACGTTTTTCTACTAGTGCTGCTCATCATTCTTTATCCACCGTGTCTTGTTTGTTCTCTTGTTTGTTCTCTTCTGAGCGCTTTACAAACGAAGCGTAATAGGCTTTCAACAGTTGTCGGTATTTGTCCGGAAACTTCTTTTCCAATGAAAGCAACATCATTTTTCGCAGCTCTGGCGGCAAACTGGATTCGTCTTTCAAGCTTTCCGCCAGGGACTCGCGACTTGTCAATTTGGCAAACTCTTCGGGCGTTATCACCGTTGGCTGTTCCGCGACAGCCAACTCCGCCTTTGGTTGCACGCGCTGCTCGAGAAGATCGCGGAGCGATTGAATCGTTCCAATCAAGTTCTGGTCCAATTCCTTCAGCAACGCGTGCCGTTCCGCAGTCAGCGAAGCGTTCGCAATGGATTCGACGAAGGGTGCCCCATCCAGTTCAGTCAAATACTCTATGCCCGCGCCTCGAACGGTCGGCGATGTTTCCTCGGATAGCAAGTCGAGGTGGGTCACCGCCTTGCCAATCAATCCGGCGGCCTTTAGCATCGCCTGCGAGGCGACGTTACGGCTCACAGCTTCCTGCTCGACGACGGCATCGTCTTTTGCCGGCTGCGATTTAAACCGCTTTAATTTGCGAAGTACGTCGCCTAACAGTTGCCGCGAGTGACTGACGTCAAGCAGCATGTTCACTACTGCATCGAGGTCTTGATCGCGCAGCTCGTACTGGCGACCGAAGGCATCGACTCCACCGCGCCGCTTGTTTTCGGCCACCGCGACTCGTACCGCTTTCTCCAAAGCCATGTATTGCAGCAGGTCTTGCAGCGTCGTAACCGAATCGGCCTGAACTTGCTGAGTCGTCTCGTCGACTTGCGATTGCTGGAGCAGGTGCCGAACTTGACCGAACTCGGCCGCAACCGCTCGCAGAATACCTTCCACTGGTTGATTCTCTTGCTTGCCGGCTTCGTCGATCCCTTTTTGCGACTCGGCGACCGCAAGGTCCTGTCGTTGGTGCAGCCGCAGCAGCTTCAACTTGATGAAACGAGGCGTCTCGGCCTGCGTGTTATTCTTCGACAAGTAGCGCGTGCGAGCTAACACGTTATCCTGCAATTCAATCATTCGGCGAACGGCGGACGACAGTGGATCGGTTCCTTCGGGCAGGGCGGAGAGTTCTGCGCCGCCGGGTTCCAACGGCGTGACATCGGTCGGAGTTTCATTTGGGTTGGCCGCGGCCAATTCTGCTGGCTTGATCAGATCGGGATCGAACTGGCTCTCGTCGCTGGGAGTCATGGCAAGGTCGAGCGGTTCGTCCGGATCGACCTTTTGTCCGGCGATTATCAGGCCGTCTTCCACCAGTCGCAAAGCGCGAATGGCTGCGGTCTGGTCTTTGAGGATCTGCGCAGGCTGGTTGTTGTCGATCAATTCCGCGGCCCGTTTTAAGTAGTCATTGACTCGTTGGTTCCGCAGATTCGCCCACGCAGCGCGGAGCGGGACGAGGATCGAACGCCGCTGTTGCTTTTCAGCTTTGTAGGTGAGATACGTGAGTTGGTTTTCCAGACCCGTTTCCGTATCAAAAATCGCTCGCTGCTGTTTCCCCAGCGTCAGCAGCTGCTCCTGATCCGCATCCGCCAGATCTTCGATTTCCTTGGCGATCGTCTTGGGTGCCAGCGTGGAAGTTCGTTCGCGAACCTCACCCTGTTGTTCGTAGAGCAGCTTGGTAGTGATTGTGCAGTTCTGCAAATCGCGCCAGTCGTACAGTTTCCTTAGCATCCGCTCCAGCACGAGGACGGCCATCTTCTGCTTGGGTTGGGCGTCTCCC
>JBLHLE010000390.1:0-6806 GCA_047620805.1 Pirellulaceae bacterium | reverse complement strand
GGTGGTGGTCGGGGCCCCCCCCTCAATAACGGCAACGGCAACAACAGTCAGGACAGCGGTCAGGTGCGGGTCTACGATTGGGACGGCAGCGTCTGGGTCCAGCGGGGGCTGGACATCGACGGCGAGGCGGCGGACGACAACTCCGGCGAATCCGTGGCCGCCAGCGACGACGGCAATACGGTGGTGGTCGGGGCCCGGTTCAACGATGGCAGCGGCAACAACAGTCAGGACAGCGGGCAGGTGCGGGTCTACGACTGGGACGGCAGCCTCTGGGTCCAGCGGGGGCAGGACATCGACGGCGAGGCGGCCGGCGATAACTCCGGATATTCCGTGGCCGCCAGCGGCGCCGGCAACACGGTGGTGATCGGGGCCCGACTCAACGATGGCAACGGCAACAACAGCGGGCAGGTGCGGATCTACGACTGGGACGGCAGCCTTTGGGTCCAGCGGGCGCAGGACACCGACGGCGAGGCGGCGGACGACTGGTCCGGCACCTCCGTGGCCGCCAGCGGCGACGGCAATACGGTGGTGGTCGGGGCCAGACTCAACGACGGCAACGGCAGCAGAAGCGGGCAGGTGCGGGTCTACGAGGTCTACGGCGGCACGGTCACGGGCACGATCCAAAACGACGATTTCCCAAACTATGATTTCACTGCCGCGACATTCAACCTCTCGGAAGGCGCCGCATCCAACACGACCAGCCTGGTGATGCTGACCCGCGATGACAGCAGCGCGGCCGAAAGTGTCGATGTCGTGCTGGCCCCTGGAGCAGCGAACCCGGCTACCGTGGGCGACGATTTTACGGCCGGTCCGATCAACATTAACTTTGCGATTGGCGAAACGACCAGACCCGTGCCGATCGAACTGCTGGGAGACACAACGCTCGAGCCAAACGAATCGATCGCTTTGTCGCTCGCCAATTTCTCGGGCAGCGGTCAAGTTGGTTCCAGTCATCCGATTTCCACGCTGACGATCACCAACGACGACATCGACGTGAGTGTAATAGTCGCGCCAGCGACAGTAACCGAAGACGGGGTAGCGAACCTGGTTTACACCTTTGCGCGAGCCGGGGACACCAGCGGGGAGCTAACCGTCAACTTCAATGTCGCTGGCAGCGCCAACTTGAGCGACGACTACAGTTCCAGTGGTGACGATTCGTTCACCGTCACGAGTGGAACGGTGACGTTCGCAGCTGGTAACGACACAGCCGTAGTGACGCTCGATCCTCTGACTGACGCCGTCGTGGAACTGAACGAAACGGTCGTTCTTACCGTTGCGGCGGGCACTGGCTACAACATCGGCAGTCCGGTCAACGCGACCGGCACGATCACCAACGACGATGCAATTTCCGTGGTAGCATTTGAAATCAATGCCGACCAAATCGATCCCCCAGATCTTGGAAAAGGTGAGCAACCGGTAAGTTGGATGCTGCAACGGAGCGAGCTTGCGACGTTGCGACTAGTTTTGTCGGGAGTTGCTGCAACAGTGACGCCCGACGACTTGCGACTGACCAACCTGGGGCAGGATGCTGACAACGATTCTGACGTGGAATTTACCCTAAATTCAGATCACGTTGCGCATACTGAAAATGTGATTAAGTTGTCATTCAGCCCAGAGGAATTGGACGAAGGTGTTTACCGACTTGAGTTGTTGGATTCAGTGACGGATCCACAGGGGCAAAGACTGGATGGGGATGGTGACGGACAACCCGGTGGAGACTACGTTGTCGAAGGGGACTCGACGAATCGACTGTATCGAATGATTTCGGACTTCAACGGAGATTTTGGAGTATCTGTTTTCGACTTCTCGACTTTCAGCTACTGGTTTGGAACTGATACGGACGTTGCTCCGCGATATGCTGACATGAATTTGGACGGCGGTGTTTCCGTTTTCGATTTTACGCTTTTCTCATCAAATTTCGGCGAGTCGGTTTCATTTCCAAATGCTCTAATCGCGCGAGTGACACCACAAACACGTATAGCGCTAACCGAAACACCATTGACACAACAGCCAACGATTCGTCAAGACGCTCCCGATTGGACAATCAATCCCAGTAAACGCTCGCAGCCACTCGAATTCCATGCCGGGGAACTCGACGCCAAAGCTGCTGACCTGGCAATTATCGATTGGCTCGACGACCGACACCTTTAGACCACCCTTCTCATGAAAGAATAAAAGGGATCAGGTCTGCTGGGTCAGGGCTCTTTAATTGGCTTTAATTAGGATTCGTTGCTGAGATACTGGTTAAATGCCTCGACCCAAACGTGCGGATGAAGTTGGAGCGATTTATCATGCCCTCAATCGGGGGAACGCTCGGAGTACGATCTTTCACAAGCCGGAAGATTACGACGCATTTGAGAGGATTCTTGCCGAAGGTCTGGAGCTGCATTCGGTAGATCTTATTTCCTGTCAACTGGTGCCCAATCATTGGCATCTTGTGCTTCGTCCCAACGAAGATGGGGCGATTTCTCAAGTGGTTTACGGGCACTCACACGATGCGGTATCACGCGCACTATCACACTTCCGGAGAAGGACACGTTTACCAGGGCCGGTTCAAGAGTTTCCCGGTGCAAGACGATGCTCATTTCTATGTGGTCTGCCGTTACGTGGAACGTAACGCTTTGCGGGCGGGCTTAGTGACTGCAGCCCAAGATTGCCGCTGGGGATCGTTATGGCGGTGGCTGCAAAAATGAGAACCCGATCCCAAGCTATTGTCAGCCTGGTCTATCGCTCGATTACCCAAGTGGGTTCAGCGTGTCAATGAGCCGCTGACAGACAATGAACTCAAATTCGTTCGCCTGTGCGCCCGCCGAGGAAGACCATTCGGAGCGGCGGACTGGGTCACTGAAACAGCCAAACGCCTCGACCTTCAGGCAACATTTCGTCCCAGGGGAGGCCCGGGAATCGTGCCGGTTGACGAAGCAGATGCAGGAAAAGAGGCTTGCCCCCTTTTCTTCTTCACCCACCACATCAACGCAACACTGGCGACTAGCACAAGACAGAACAGCGTTTTGAGTTTGAATCGGAGCATCACTGCACCTGCCCAAAAAACCGCCGACCTAACAACATCCAACCAAATATCAAAGTGGCGAGAACGGACACGATGATGTTGCAGTAGAAGATTCCGTTTTCTTCTCTTGCTTTCTTCTCAATGGCGGGCCAATCGGCGTGCCAAGTAGTGCTCTCCACATTACCGTCGTAAGTGAGTTGCAACTCGACGGAACAGTCCATCCAAAGATCCGCCTCATTCGGGGATATAACACCTTCGGTGCCGAAAATAATTGGTTGATCTTCTGAATTGAGTAATTCCCAGACGTTTTTAAAGGGCGTCAAGTGACTCATGGTTGTGGTCGAATCACGAATTTCCATCAACCGATTCGCCGTTTCATCAGTCCCTCTTGCCCATGACACCCACATCAAAGCAACGCCGACGACAAGCGTGAGGCAGAACAGCGTTTTAAGATTGAAGCGAAGCATCACCGCCCCTTCCCAAAAACCAAAAACAAACCGACCCACCATCATCCAAACAACTATCAAAGAAGCGAGAATAGTCACGGCAATGTTGCAGTAGAAGACGTTGCTTTGTTAGCGACTGTATTCGTCATCCCACCCTTTTTTGGCTCCAGCTTGCCAATCCGCAGAGCGGGAATCCCAATCGTCGTGCGCAGATTTATAATTAATAGCCTTCAAAGAGCCTGGAGCAACCCAACCAGGGGTTTCTCTCAACTCCCGCATCGCCCACTTTCCCGCATTGTATCCTCGCTCGTATTCAGTTTGTGGGGCGGTTCCACAGCCGGAATGGCAAACGAGTGAAACCAGAGTAGCGCCAACCAGCACAAGACAGAACAGCGGTCTAGGTTTGGATTTGATCATTGCCGCAGTTTATCAAATTAAATCCAACACAGCATCTACAACCTTCTCTGGCTCAATCATTGCTTGGCATCTGGCGAAGCTCGTATCAGCAACACGCAACCAATCATCAAAGAAGCAAGACAAGTAACGATGATATTGCCGTAGAAGGTTCGGTTTTCTTCTCTTGCTTTCTTCTCAATTGCGGGCCAGTCGGGGTCGGTTGCGGGCCAAACGGCTCGCCATTCGGCAGACACCGGAGGAACAAGCATCACAGTGAGATGGCAACCAAGCCAAAGGTCAGTAGAATACGTTGCTTTCAACTTCCTAGGGCGGTCGCCGCCAGGAGTATATGCGTAATCAATTTTCGTCCAGTCTAACTCCACGCCGACCCAATTTGTAACTTCGCCTATTGATTCAATGTCCGGCAAAGACTGCATTCTTTTACGAATCGCCAGCAACTTATTTGCAGTCTCATCAGTTCCTCTCGCCCACGATCCCCACATCAAAGTAACGCCAACGACTAGCGTTAAGCAGAACAGCGTTTTGAGATTGAAGCGAAGCATGTCAGCAATATAGCGGAACGATTGGTGCCCACTCAATGTTGCTACGAAAGACCGGACGAATCCTGACTTCCTTTTTGTCCTTTTGCAAAGCTTGTCACGGCAAGGAAACAGTGAGAGGGAATCGACTTTGCTATGATGCGATGTTTCGCTTTAGAATACGGCTATGACCACCAATCCCGAAGAACAATACGCCGTTCAACGACGCCGTTTTCGATTTGGCATGCGAACCGGACTTGTCGTTGTGGCCATCATCTATGTGGTTAGTAGTGTGATGGGTGGTTTGGGTGTGCGGTGGTCGTTTTCACCGGAAGAGGAGTATCAATTGATTTGGGCGAAGCTAGGGGTCATAGTGGGCCCCGATGCGTCCTGTGACGAAGACGTGACGAGCTTGCATTTTTTTGGAAACCAACTGCCGCCCGAGATTGGAAACTTCACAAACCTTACGAGGCTACACCTCGCTGACAATCGCATAGCTGATACCAGTCTCGAACAAATTAGAGTTTTGAAGAACTTAGAATATCTCGATCTTCGAGGTACTAACGTCACTAAGCAAGCCATTGCGGATCTAGAGAAGGCGTTGCCAAATTGTGACATAATAAGCGATTTCTAGTTGCGGTTGTTTTACAGTGTGCAGGAGAATTCAAAGGTATGTCGACGGGGGCAGTTGTCATGGTATCTACATTTTCCGTGACGTAACTGACGGTGTGTTACTTTGCAAACTGATTTTTGTGCGATTGAAAGGTCCGTTCGTGAAGTCAACGCGAAGTAGCACCGTCAACGTGAAGTGATTCGAGACAGATCGAGGACCTGCCGGACCTGCCATATACAAGAAGCCGACGAAAATCGTCGGCTTCTTTGAATTTCAGATTGCTTCGCTTTCAGATTACCTTCACATTTTCGGCACACGGGCCTTTTTGCCCACGGGCTTCTGTGAACGACACTCGCTCGCCTTCGCGGAGTTCGTCGTAGCTCACTCCTTCGAGGCTGTTCTTATGGAAGAACAGGTCATTGCCTCCTCCCGTGTCGATAAATCCGAAGCCCTTGTCAGTCAATTTCTTAATCGTGCCTTCTGCCATTAAATCTACTTCCTCAAAACAATCCTTTGCGGTGTTGCCAGAAACAAATGTACTCAGGCCATTCCACCACCAGCAACTATTGTATGGGGCGGATTGACTGCAGAGAAGGACATGATTCGATTTATTAAAACGAACGCGGAGAATGGCAGCTAGACGAGGGCCCTGAATCTCAGCAGCGTTGACGGTTTTGCGTAGTGTGTGATTATTAGTCGCTATCAATTGATAGCAACGGTAACGACTTTTGGGGCATCTCGCAGGCCTCTTTGCTAACTCGCGTTCTGGAGAGCCACAAGGTTTCGAGATTCGACAGGTTTGCCAATGGTGTCAGATCGCTGACTTGCGTGTTGTTGAAACTGACATCGACGTGATTCGCGAAGTAGCCGATTCCAAAGAGGTTACGTAGCAAATCAGGTCCAGGCGGTTCGGCATCTCCGGGGAATCGGCGGTTCTGAGCCAACTCATAGTCATATCGAACGCTTCCGCTCGATTCCATAACCCACTCGACCGCGTGTCGCCGCTGGCTCGCTCGGTTGGCAAGCCAGCCCAGCCAAATACAGGCGACGGTTAGCAGAACTAGGAACGTCCGTAGGCTGATGCGAAACCAGCGGCGTTTGAACTGCCACCAGCGGAGTTTTGGCTTGTGGAGAGCGGCATCCATTCGGTCGTTCCCATTTGCCATGCACGTTATAGTATGATTTCCGCCTTTGCAAAGGAAGTCGCAATGTCCCGCAGAAGAATATCACGCAACGCAGCGTGCCCTTGTGGGAGTGGCAAAAGTATAAGCAGTGCTGCATCCGCAAGGACTTTGATTGGCTTGAAGATGACGACGGGAACTTTTAGAAGTCCATACCTATGCCAGACGAAATGAAAGAAATCCTCGACCACCAGCGTTAGGAGTTCGTTAAGGAACAGCGCACCTGTTTTGTCCGCGATTAACGCGGCAGCGATCGCCAAGGATCGTGCCTTACAAACCGGCACAGCCTGCGAAGATCGGCCGCATGTCCGTCCGAATCTAACTTTCGGCTCGTGTGGCTTGCTTGAGCCACTTGATCTTCTCAATTGGCAATTCCTCTCCATCTCTAATCTGTATCCCACCGTCGAGAGGATAGTCCTGAATCCACTTGACGAAGGGCGCCCAAATCTCGCCCGGCAAGCACGTCTTCAAGTCTGCAAGGTTCTCTTGAGGTGTGCGCTTGACCAACAGGGGGAGTAATTCTCGAAGTGTGTAGACGCATTGCTCGTGCCGCTTGACGAGCCGTCTTATATCGTCAATTGCTGGCATGTCAATTCCCTCCCTTCATTTTGCGCAACAGGT
>JBLHLE010000389.1:0-6809 GCA_047620805.1 Pirellulaceae bacterium | reverse complement strand
GCGCCACCTCAGTTAATCGATGTGCGAGTGCACATGTTTTGTTAGTGCCGCAGCGACGAAAGACGCATCTGGTGATATCGAGTTGGCGGGCCAAAATGGACGGAGCTGAAAAACGAGTTGGCAATGCCGTCGTTTTCAGAAGGTACCGATCGATCGATGGCGCGCTCGAACAACCAGGGTGCGACAAAGAATCGTCAACCTGCGAGCGTTGTAGAGGAGGTGCCGTCCAATGGCAAAGCGAAAAGAGGGGGGCGTCAAAGGGAGATTCAATGACGCGATGTGTCGTGCTCCCATAATGGTAGGATTCCATTCTGGGAGCCGAGCGACAGCTTCGTTTTACTGTTCAAATGATTTAAGTGCTTCTTCGCGAGTGTTGCAGACATCGAGCAACTTGTGCATTCGGACGAGCTCGAAAAGTGCTCGGACCGATTTTTGCAAGCCACAGATTTTGACGTCGCCGCCTTCGGCGCGTAATTGCTTGAGCGTGGAAACGATGCCACCGAGTCCGGCGCTGTCGACATACTCAACTTGACTCAAGTCTAAGATCAACAAAGCACCTTCTTTGAGTACTGGAGCGAGGTCTTGTTTGAAGTCGTTAACGCTGCCGGCGTCAAGAGCTTCGAAGTTAGCTTGGAAAACTGCGATGTTTCCGACGAGTTCGATGGTGTTGTCCATGGCGTTCCCTTTCGTAAGGATCTTGCGCAAATGTATGCTCTGATATCCGTCCGTGTTCTCTTCGTAGGTTACGTCATCCACGCAACGCGAGATGATGTATAGACCCATCCCACCTTCGGATGGCTCAATCAGTTCGGGTAACACGACCGCCTGAGGCGAGTACGCTTTACCGCGGTGGTAGATACTGATCCGCAGATCGCCATTTTCGACGGCTGCGATGATCTGAATCGGGTTGTCAGCTTCGTGGTCGTAACCGTGACGAATTACATTTGTGACGGCTTCAGTTGTCCCCAGGATGAGGGACTGGAGACCCTCTTCGGCCAACCGATATCCGAATTCCGGCAACTTGCTGTGGACGTGACAGAGGAAACGGCGAACAACTGATAGTTCGCGCAGATCGCTCGTTGTCTCCAGCGAAAAATTTTCGGATTTCGGTAATACCAATTGAGCCGTCATTTGGCCTCCGTCGATCTACGTCAGGTTACGGTTCCGGATGTAGTCAAAGAAACGGTAGGTTACTAATAGTCAGTCGACGCCAGCGTGGTGGGGAGAAAGGGCACTATACCGATGCCGTTTGGTCGGCGGGTTGCGCGTCTAGGGATTGTGTCGGTTTTGTGCGAATTTCAATTACTGGCAGAGTTCGAGAAACTTGCGGGCCAGTCAACAGCGTTTTGAAGTAACGAATCAACAGGGACGTGTCGTAACGAAAACTTCCGACGGCTGCGTAGAATACTTCGGAGGTATGGAGTTCGTCTTGAGTGGCGTTTCCGCCGTACTGAACGAAGGCTTCGGTAATCACTCCAGCCTTCGATTGGTAACAAAGATTTCGCCATTCTTCGGGCAGTTGTTGCATCTGCTCCACCGTTCGCGGAGTAATTCCCACAAAGGCCTGTTTGCCTCGAGCCACTGCGGCGAGCCCTGGTAGGAATTCACAGAAGAAGTGTTTCCACATCGTCCAACGATTCGCCATCTTCTCGGCGGGCTCCACGGAAAATCTTCCGAACCACCAAGTGCGGAACGTGTTCAGCCGTCCGTGTTCCCCCCGTCGAGGTAACTGAACAACAGAGCTGGATTGGACCGCCGTGCCAGGGTGCGAGATCTTGAAGATCAGCAGAGTAATTAATAAAGCTGGCCAAGCAAGCGCCAGAATGACGACCGCGGATAGTCGCGACGCCAGTCGGAGCAGCCAAGTTTCGATGCCTGCATCGGCAAGACTGCCCATGATGAGGTCATCTGTAATCGAAATTGCGACGTCGTAGTGAACATTGTAGAGTACGTCCTTGGCGACGACAGATTCTTCTATTTCAAGTCCTTCGCCGATATAGCTTTCGGGCAGGATCAGCGAGTCTCGGATTGTGCAACCGCGATCGACGATGCAGCCTTCGCCAAGCACGATATTAGGACCCAGCAGTACGTTGCGATCGATTTGGCAATTCTTGTTGATGAACACTGGCGGGATAAGCTTCACCGACGGATGGAGTCGAACATTGCGTTGGATCCAAATTCCGTCGGCTGCTTGACCACTAGCGCGCAACAGTTGCGGGAATTCGCCGGCCAGCACACGTTGCTGAGTTTCAAGGATATCGCCCAGGGTGCGAGCCATCAGCGGACGTGGGACTTTGGTCAACGAGTTGGTCTTTTCGGCGCGGCTCATCAGCTCTTTACCGAGTTCGTCGCGGTTGCTCAATTTTGCAAATTCTTTGAGGTCGCCGGGAGGTAACCACGCGACGCCGGACCAAACTGGTTCGCAGCTGGCATCGCCCTCGTCTAGCCAATAGTATGTCGAGATATCGTCTTGTCGCTCCGACGCCGCTTCTTCTAAATTTGTTTGCAAGGCGTCGGCATGAAGCAGGAGCAGCGGTTTTCCGTCGGTTTCGATATCAATCCAAGACAACGGGATGTACGGCTGTTCCGTCTGTCGGGTCAAGTGAAAGCGAAATTCCGCGCCCCATCGCATTCCGTCACCAAAATGATTTTCGATCAGCTCGGGATGGTCGTTTAAAACAAAGTCAATCTTGGTTACTCCACGATCAACCAAGCACTCGACAAGATGTTGCAAGAACGGCCGGTCGAGAACAGGCGCCATCGGGCGACAGTCCGCAGCCGAAACCCAGGGCTGGTCGACAGAGCCCGTCGCCACGACGAGTGCGTGAGTGCAACTGAACTTATTTTTGGTGTTTTGGGGCATGATTAGTATCGCTTCGAGTTAGTAGGCGCCTTTGCCGAGTAGTACGGCTGGAACCGTCTGGAATAACAATTTTAGGTCGAGCCAGAAACTTTGGCTTTCGATATAACTCACATCCAGCTCGACTTGTTGATCGAAGGGAATGTCTCCACGGCCACTGACTTGCCAGGTGCAAGTAAGGCCGGGGGTCGCATCCAGTCGTCGCCGATCGGCCAATGAGTATTCAGCGACTTCGCGAGGCACGGGGGGCCGGGGTCCGACCAGTGACATGTCGCCGACTAGCACGCACCACAATTGTGGAAGTTCGTCGATACTCAACTTGCGGATGATCCGACCGATCCAAGTGACGCGAGGATCGTGTTTCATCTTGAAGGTAATGCTATCGTTGTGGTCGTTTTGTTCGAGCAGCTTGTCTTTGAGTTCTTCGGCGTTAACGACCATCGAGCGAAACTTAGGGAATTCAAACTCGCGTCCCCACTGTCCCACTCGTTTTTGCCAGAACATTATCGGGCCGTTGTCGGTGAACTTAATGAGTAAGCCTACCGCGAGTAAGACCGGTGAAAATAAGACGAACGCCACGACGGCTCCAACGATATCGATCGCACGTTTAATGAATTGCGCGCTCCTAATCACCATCAGCCACATATAGCGTTTCCGCCAGTATTGGATTCGACGCATGAAACCGATTGCACCCTGAGTGTCGACGGCGAAGCGACGATACAGCTCTTCGGTGAGTTCGGGCCGATAGCCCTTGTTGTTGGAAGTTTGAGTTGAGGACATCCGTCGCCGTGCTCCATTGGGTGGTTTTGTTTGCGCGTACCGTTCCCCGATCTTGAAACCTAGCTTACGTTTAGCGTGAAAGGCACATGCGAATAAGTCGGCCCTCGGGGCATATGCGGCACGTTCGTTTCAGATGTCGCAAAGAACGCAAAATCCGAATTGCGGCGTCAGCCGATATTTTGCAACGATACGACTGACCGTGTAACGCCGTCGTAGCTTCGGCTAGGAGTCGGACGCTCGCCGCCCATCCAAACACCGCATTCATTGAAGAGTTTGCCTCGGAACAAACGAGATCGAGATCGTCTGAACAAGATCGCGGTGACTGCCGTTAGAGAACAGTCATGGATTGCAGGACAGTTGAGTCCTCGGTATATCCGTTTGGGTGATCTTTGTGCCAGTTCCACGCGGTTTGGACTATCGATTTCATCGATGTAAATTCTGGCGTCCAGCCGAGCAGATTACGGGCCAAAGTGGCGTCGGCGATCAGTTTTGGCGGATCGCCTTCGCGTCGTTCGCCTAGGATCACAGGAATGTCGTGACCGGTGACTTCGCGACAGGCGTCGATGACTTCGCGGACACTAGTGCCTCGGCCCGTGCCGACGTTTACGCAGATTCCTTGTCCAGGTTGTAGTAATTCGAGCGCGGCCAAGTGAGCGCTGGCCAGGTCCATGACGTGAATGTAATCGCGAACGCAGGTGCCGTCATCCGTTGCGTAGTCCTCGCCGAAAACGGTAATGTCATCTCGTTGTCCCAGGGCGACCTGAAGGACGATCGGAATGAGATGAGTTTCGGGGCGATGGTCTTCGCCGATGTGCCCGTCGGGATGAGCTCCGGCGGCGTTGAAGTAACGCAGCGCCGCGTACCCCAATCCGTATGCTCTGGCGTAATCGGCCAGGGCGTGTTCGACAACCAGTTTCGTGAAACCGTATGTATTGATTGGATTCTGTGGAGTGTCTTCCGTGATCGGAATGCGATCCGGTTCGCCGTAAGTGGCGGTGGTGCTTGAGAAAACAAACTTCTTGATGCCCAGTCGACGAAGTGAGTCGAGCAGTCCGATCGTGTTGGAAATATTGTTGCGGTAGTATTTCGCCGGATCGGTAACCGACTCTCCAACCAGAGAGAAGGCTGCGAAATGCATGACTGCTTCGATTCGTTTTTCGCGGAGAGCGTCCTCCAGTGTTTCGCGGTCGGCGACGTCGCCTTCGATGAGACGACCAGGCAAGACCGCTTGGCGATGACCATTTACCAGACTGTCATAGACCCAGACAGCATGGCCTTGGTTTTCGAGGTAATGGGCGGCGTGACTGCCGACATATCCTGCTCCACCTATAACCAGAATGTTCATTTCGCAACGCCCCTTTACTGCTTGGATTGTGCCATTACTGATTTGTCTGTGCCATTACTGATTTGTCTGTGCCAAAAATGATTTGTCTATGCCAAAAATTGTGTTTCAATGCGAGGTCGCGCTCACGCGGTTAATGCAGAGGCACAGGTGTGCATGGTGCCGCTCCAAACGATCTGGTGGCGATGTCTTCAATGCGTCCACAGGGACCGGCGTACTCGAAAAGTATGACGGACGCATCGTCGCGAAGTTGGGTACTGCCGTTCCAGTCGAGCACGCTCTTCATGACGCTGTCCAGGCACTCTTGAACGGAGAGGTCGTTGAATTTTGCCAGCGCGGCGAACAGTTCATCGTCGCCGAACTGCACATTGTCGTCATTGACAGCCTCGGAGATACCGTCGGAATAGATACAGACGCGGTCGCCAGGTTCCAGGGAGACCATATATTCCTCGGGGTCGGCGTCTTCCAAGAATCCCACGGGCAAGCCACCTCCCGGAAGGCGTTCCGCAATGCCGTCGCGAACGAGTACGGGTTGGGGATGACCTGCTACTGAATACTGAAAGTTTCCGTTATCGCAGTCCAAACATCCGTAACACAACGTGAAATACTGCATCGTCTCCGGATCCATCGGGAAACGTTTGTTCAGTATGTCGATTAAGTCTGCGGGGCGCTGACCGAGTGGAATGCTATTTTCGGTCGTTCCCATTGTCAGCATCGAAGGTTGACCGGGTACTGGCGTAAGTGTTCTGTGAATTGTTACTGCCAACAATGCGGCGGCCACTCCGTGACCGCTAACGTCGGCGATGTACATGCCGATCTTGTTGCGACGGAATGAGAATAGGTTGAGCGAATCGCCCCCAAGTTCGTCACTCGGTTGGTAGAACCAGCCGCAGGTTGCAGCTTCGTTGCTCGGCGGAGCGCTGGGGAGCAGTGCTCGTTGTGTTTGGGCGGCAGCGGCCAGATCCGACTGCATTCTTCGATTGACTACTTCGATGCGTTTCTTGGCTTCGAATATCTCCTGGATGCGACTCGCCAAATTCTCTTCGAGATGGAGGACTCTCAAGCCCGAGCGCAGTCGCCAACGCAGCTCCGTTCGATTGATTGGCTTGGCAATGAAGTCGTCGGCTCCCGCCGCCAGGGCCTGAGCAACGCACGCTTTTTCCGATTTCGCAGTCATCATAATGACATACGTGTAGTTCGGAGAATCCATGTTGCGAATGTTAAGAACGAGGTCGAGCCCGTTCATGCCCGGCATGGACCATTCGCTGAGTACCAGCCGGACTGGATCCCGTTTATAGATCTCCCACGCCTCCTTGCCATCTTTGGCAACGATCACTTCATGTTCGTCCAACTCAAGGAATTTCTTGAGCAGTCGCTGCATGTCAGGTGAATCTTCTACAAGTAAGATACGCATTTACGGCATTTCTTGGATTTACAAGCGGACTGTGCTTTACAAGTATTGGTCAAAAATAGCCCAGTGTTGGAAGTTAACCTAAAAACCTGTAGTGGTTCCCAAAGGCCGTTTGGAGTGGTGGCGCGGAGGTCTTGAACGGCGTGATCGTCAGAATTGAAATGGCGTAGCGAGTTCAATCGGCACCACCGTAACGACCCGCGATATGCTCGTGAATATGTCTTCGATTTTAACCCCCTGGTGTAATCGGCAGGGGACTGCCGTCAATGATCCAGTTCATCGGAGGCTGCTTACAGGCAAGTCGGAGCTACATCTCGTGGCCACGAGACAGGCGGGTCCAACGGAAGCTACCAACTGCTAGGCGAACAGCGAATTGCGTGGGTCGTCGGTGCGAATTGTTCCGACGATCGGGCGCT
>JBLHLE010000388.1:0-6811 GCA_047620805.1 Pirellulaceae bacterium | reverse complement strand
CCATTTCGCCAACTTAAATATCTCGTCGTCCCGAATCGCCTCTTCGTTTCGCACGTGAGTGGCGATCGTCAACTCGAGGTCTTCGCGTTCAACGAGCGCTCGCGCGAAGTTGTAGCCGACCAAAGGAACACTGGTCCAAGTCGGATTGCACGCCTCGACGATCAGCAGAACTCGCGTTTTGCCGTTGGTAGTGGACGAAACTTGAATGGAAGCATTAAGCTCATTCGACATGAGACGACTCCGTATTGGGTAACGTGGCGGCCACCGATGTGGTGACTCGTGGAGATTCAATTTGCTTGAGTCCGACATGTTGCCGCTCGTCGGTTCGTTCTTCGACGTGGCCCTGAACTTCGACCGCGGGTTTCGTCGGTGGCTCGGCTATCGTCATCGTTTCGTAAGGACGAAACGTCAAAGTCATGGCCAGCAAGCCGGCAGCCATCCACCCGAAAGTTTGGAAAAACTGTCGCAGACCCGTATGGGTTTGGCGATACAACAGAATCGTCTGAGCGAGAGCCAGTACAGTTGTAGAAACCAACAAACATCCGGCCAGTCCAGCGGAACCGAACTGAGGAACAAATGGCAATAACGACAGCTGCGCGATTACCGCGGCAACGTAGGCCAGCGTCGACAATCGCACCTTGGCGACCGCCAGTAGGTACTGAAACTGCAATTGGTTGAGACTCAGCATCATCAGTCGCGCCACGAGGATGGCAAAAACCAATCCGGCCCCTGCGTATCGGGAGTCGTAAATGATCCAAATCGGTAGTGGCGCCAAGACGATGGAAAATCCGATCAGCGGATAAAGCCAGCGAGTTACTCGTTCGCACACGGCTTGGTGTGCTTTCAAGCGTTTTTCATCCCCGTCCTCATTGGAAAGCATTGAGAACTGAACTTCACACGCGCGCCGTATCAACCCGTCGCAGGTGAGCGACAGCCTCCAGGCGATGGCGAAAACACCGAGTTCCGCAGCCGTCATCAGTTTCAGTCCCATCAAGCGACCAGAATTGAGCCACAACGCCATCATCAATGTATTGAAGAAGACTTGACTACTGAGAGTGCAGATCGCCTTGACCGCTTCTTTGTCCCACAACCAAGCGGGACGCAGCGGGCAGAGGATATACGAAACGATAATCGACGCCACGCTGCCCACGGTGATACCGATAACTAAAGCCCAAACATTGGGTATAAATATCGCATCTGAGATGCTGGCGATGGTTTGCGTGACCATCAACACGACTTCGTCAACGCACAACGCTTTGAAGTTCATGCGACGCTTGATCAATGGATAACCTGGACTTTTTACCGCCAACAAGATCGGCTTCAACGACACGACCAGTAACACACCGAACAAGATTGGCTGTTCGTAAAAATCCGCCAACGGCCACGCGCAGCTCATGGCAATTCCGCTGAGAATAAATGCCCGCCCAACGCTGATTATCCACCCGGTCATCAGGAAACGCTTCTTGTCCCCCTTTTCGTGGCGAATCAAGGCCGGCTGGACACCGAAGTCTGACAGCCATTCCAATGTCGTCATGACTGCGGTCGCAGCGCTCATAATCCCGTAGGCTTCGGGAGCCAGCAAGCGCGTTAGAACAAGCGTGCTGGCAATTCGGATCGCCATGCATAGCAATTGAGCCATGCTGGTCCAGCCCACGCCGAACAAGCCCTTCTTCTGCGTGCTGGACAAACGCCCCAGCACGTTTTGCATACGGTTGCGTACTAGTTGGATCATTTTGTCGCTTCAACGGTTTCCCGTTCCTCAGCTGGCTCAAATGACGCCTGCCCCGTGGCCACTTTCGAGGCGGCCAACGACTCGTTCGCTGCGCGAAGAATATCCTCTTCCAAGTTCGTAGATCGGACGGTTTTTGTAGATTGGACGATTTTTGTAGATTGGACGGTAGATTGGACGACCGCTTCGTTTCCGCCGAAGTGTTCCGGTGACCGCTTGGTACGCGTAATCAAGTCCCGCAGTTTTCCCATCTGCCACTGGCGGAGATGCTTGCGGAATTCGAGGTCATCGTATCTTTCCTGGCGAGTGATCCAAGCTCGGAAGTAACCGAACATGATGTACAATCCGCCGAGAATCCACGGTCGCTCCACCATGCGATAAAGCGAAATCGCAACAAGATACAGCGGGTGCGATCCCATAAAGTACTGGCCGAACCCCCAACGGAGTCGGCCAACGTAGACATTTTTGAATGACGAGCCCATGATCCGGAGATGGATGATCTGAAGTTTCAGCTCGTCAAAGCTCACCGCATCCCAGCCCAACATGCGACAACGATGGCAGTCGATTCCGTCCCACATCACTTGGCGGACGAAACCACCGATCTCTTTAAAGCACGCCATGCGGAACAGTTTGGCGACACCGTGTGAAAACTCGTCACCCGTACGCTCCAAAACAAGCTCGCCGTCAACCGGAATAAAGCACTTTCCGCTGCCCGTGCCAAGTCGAGGATTGGACTCAAAGTGCTCCATCATCGTCTCAAAGTAGAAGAGTGGTACGACGAGATCTCCGTCCATTTTGCAGACGAAATCGAAGTCGTTCATATTGGCGTGATCCAGACCAGCGTAGAACGCTTCAATGACTCCGGGTCCGACTCGGCGTTTGGTTCCCGCCGGGCGATGGACCACTTGGATCCAATCGTGTTTTGCCGCAGCGCGGTCCGCGATTTCTCCTGCTTCATCGCTGCTACCATCGTTGACAATGATCCATAGAGCCGGTCGCAGCGTTTGCCACTCCATGCTCTTGATGGTTTGCTCGATGTATTTCGCCTCGTCCTTCACCGGAGAGATAATAAGGATCCGTGGATTCTGCCTGCTCATAGTCCGAACCGTTTGCTCAAAAAAGTAATCGGATCCCCGCCCCCAACACCTTTTGTGTTGGACCTCAATCGCAGTAGCTCGCCGTCGGTCAGCTCTGTGGTTTGCGAGTGCGCACGGAGTGGCGCGCACGGATGCATCGAATTGTTCGCCATGGATGTGGATCGACTTAGTTCGTTAGCAACCAATGAAGTATTACGCCATCTTCGCCGTCCTCCTCGGGTGGAACGCGTACCTGCTAATAGTGCGGGCACCGCGTGACGCCTTCTGGCGGGCATGGATGGTAGCAATGCTAATCTGCCCGGTCTATTTCGCTCAGGCTATCGGCGGTTTCTCATTGGATATGCGGACTGCAGTTGCGATGATCTGCCTGGCGGCCATTTTCGTCACCACGCGTCCGCTGGACCGATTCAAAGTCGTCCCATCCGACATAGCCGTTATATTGCTGTTTTGTGAACAGGTGTTCTCGGAGTTTCGGCTGGGTGGTTTGACTCCGATGGCAGGTCCTGACCTGGCGAGACGCTGGATCCTGCCGTACATCGTTGGTCGCTTCTTCTTTTTCAGGCCAATCGAAATCCGTAAATCCGCACCATTCGTTACCTATATCTGCTTCATCCTGTTCTTTCTGGCCAGCTTCGAAGCGGTGGCAAGAATGAACCCCATCGCCAAACCACTCGGCAAGAGAATTCGACGCCTCGAACAGGCGGAAGGTTTTCGATGGGGAATTAAGCGGGCCCACGGAAACTTGACGCACCCAATTTATTTCGGAATGGTCCTGACCCTGGTCTTTCCCTGGGTCTTAGAAGCGCGACGAATGGCGAAAGAGAAGAAAGGCGGCAGCTGGATTTTGAAATATGCGCCAGCCTATACCTTCATCGCCGTCGTCTTGACTGCTTCACGTGGTCCGATCATCGCCTGTTTGTCGTGCGTCTACATCACCAAAATGTTCCAAGCCAGCGGTAGAGCCCAAAAGGCCCTATTTGCCATAGCACTTATAGGTGGCGGTAGCGCGTATGTCGCGAAAGACGCCGTGGTGGAACTCTTGGGAAGCTTGACTGGCGTGGAAAATACCGGCGAGGATGCGAAGTGGGTAAAGATCAAAGGGAAGGAATATCTCTATACTGGTACGTTGCACCGTGAATTGCTGGACTTGGTTTACGAAGACGGAAAGAACACGACCGGTTTGTGGGGGCACGGTTACGCCATGCGTACTGTCAAGGTCGAACCGCACCTCGCTCACAGGTTTGGTTCGGTGGATAATCACTACCTACTGTTCTTGCTGCAGCGAGGACACATGGGGTATTGGTTGTTCATTGCGCTGGCCGTGACCTCCGTGGGAAACTGTCTTTGGATCGCTTATCACAAAAAGCTAGTCCACGCCCCGTTCGCTGCTGCGATGAGCGGCGGTCTGATCGGTGTGACGGTGCTGCTGAAGTCGGTTTGGTTTGCACCGGACCACGGCATTCCATGGCTGTTCGTTTCCGGTATTACTGCCTGCTTAATGAACTTGCCGAAACAGGAAACCGAAGACCCGCTGGACGTCAAACGCGAGAAGCGTGTATCTGACGTTGCCAGTAAACCTGGTCGCGAGCAACGCGAAGCACAGATTCCAGATCCACACCTACCCCACAAGCCAGCCAAGAAACGCCGCGTTTTTCATGGCCATGCGCCGGTGCGTTCAAGTGAGTAAAGGCGCGGATCTTGAGGCAAGTCCATTTCGCGTTTGATGCTGTAGACAGCGTCCTCGCTCTTTATTGCAACGTATAGTTTACGGTTGTGTGGACTTTCAGAAGTCCCACATTCGATAGCTGAATGGATTGTACGATCACCTCCGTTCAGCTGATATCGATTGCAAGGGGTATAACAGATGTTTGATAACATTCGGGCCGACATCCGTCGCCACAATACGATCAAGAACCGCGTCACTTGGGCGCTGATCAACTATCGTTTCGGTGTCTGGTCGATGAATCTCAAGTTCCCTCCGGCGCGTTGGGGCTGCTCCAAGATCTACACGGTCATGCGAACTGTCATGGGAATTCTGACCGGCATTAGTCTCGACCGTCACACCAAGATCGGCGAAGGCTTCCACATCGTTAGCGAATCGGGACGCATTGCCATCCATGAAGACACAGTAATCGGCGACCGAGTCGGTATCTCGCACAACGTGACACTTGGCAACAACATGGTCAACCAAGCTCCCGTCATCGGCAACGATGTATTCATCGGTTGCGGAGCGAGCATTTTGGGCGGAGTTAACATCGGCGACGGCGCTCGCATCGCAGCGAACTCACTGGTCATGAACGATGTTCCGGCTGGAGCAACTGCCATCGGGGTTCCCGCTCAAATCATCCCGGGGATGTCCAAGTTGCAGGACTACAAAGAAAAACGCAAGAAGAAAAAGAAACAACAGCAAGAGGCGGTTGAACAACCATCTGCCCCTTCCAGCGAAACGGTCGCCGACGAAAGCAACGCCGACGAAAGCAACGCCGACGAAAGCAACGCCGACGAAAGCAACGCCGACAAAAGCAACGCCAACGACAAAAGCAACACCGGTACCGAATTTCCAACGGAAGAGCCCATCGCAGCGGGCGTCGAGTAACAATATTGGCCTCGTTTCTACCGAGGTGTTCAGCCGAACTCTCAGACCACTTACTTCTATTGCGGCCAGGAGCAAAACCCATGGGTAACACACCATCTTCAGCTCTCGATCCATTTTACGCGGCGCTCCGCCGCCAAGCGGAATACCGACCACACGCAGTCGCGGTCGCGGAACGAATTGTCGCTAAAGGCTATAAAGAAACATCGTGGAAAGAACTTTTTGAGCTGGCCCGCGGTTTCTCCTACCTACCACCCAGCCAGCCAATCGTCCCAATGCTCGTCGGACGTTCGGCGCGGTGTGTCGCCGCAATGGTCGGATTAATGCAAAGCGGCCGAGCATTCTCGTGCTTGAACCCAAAACTACGTACACCGCACATCATCAACATCCTCGACCGTCTGGACGCCAAAATTGCGTTGATCGACGGCAACGGACTGAAGATGATCCGCGACGGCATCGAAACGGACGATCGTATCGCGCTGACAACCTGGATTGTCATCGACGACGACCTAAAAAAGCCGGCCCAGCGACTACTGGCAAAATTGCAGGACCGCGCCGAAGTCATCGTCTGGGAATCTCCAACGACCCTCGAACCCAACAGAAACGCTGGCGACGGTCACTTGGCTGGCTGCGTATTCCCTTCGGGATCCACCGGAGTCCCCAAAGGAGTTCTGCTCGGAAAAGCCGATCTACACCGCCGCTCGGAAATCGAAATTGAAAAGTTCTATCTCACCGAACAAGACCACCTGCTCAGCATCCTGCCATTCTGCTTCGATGTTGGGATCAATCAAACGATGGCGACGCTCTTGTCCGGTTGTGAAATGGTCATCGTCGATTCGTGGTTACCTAAAGACATCATGCGAGCGGTTGCCGAGCGAGGCATCACGGGGATTCCCGGAACGCCGTCAGTCTGGCAAGACTTTATTAATACCCAATCCGCGTTCGACCGCAACGGCGAACACGCCAGCTTGCGATACATCACCATCTCAGGTGCGGATCTGCTTCCCGCTCAACTAACTCGCCTGCCCGAAATCATGGGCGGGGGAGGAATCTACAAAACTTATGGTCAGTCGGAAGACTACCGCACTACCTGCCTAACACCGAGCGAATTCCTCGACCGACCGACCTCGGTCGGCAAACCATTTCGCGAAGTAAATGTCTACATTGTAGACAAGGACAACAACCGGCTGCCGCCAAACACTGTCGGCGAAGTTGTCCACACCGGCGCCGGTACAATGGCCGGCTACCTGGACAGCGATCAGCAATCTCAAAAGCTTCGTCCCAATCCTTTCTTGAGCGAAGAGGATCCCAATGAAATGGCGATCTTCACTGGAGACGAAGGATACCTGGACGAGGAAGGCTACCTATTCCTGGCTGGACGCCGCGATGCCA
>JBLHLE010000387.1:0-6824 GCA_047620805.1 Pirellulaceae bacterium | reverse complement strand
TGGGTCAACCGAATTGCACGGCCCCATGCTCGGCGGCAGACTCTGGTGGTAAGCTCTGACTCTGGTGGTAAGCTCTGACTCTGGTGGTAAGCTCTGACTCCGGTGGTAAGCTCTGACTCCGGTGGTAAGCTCTGACTCCGGTGGTAAGCTCTGACTCCGGTGGTAAGCTCTGACTCTGTTAGTGAGTTTCCACTAAACGAACGCTGACGTCGCATTGATTGCCACGGACTGCATCACTTCATCTTTCTGCGACGAGATGACGCAGAAAGGAAATCCTTTTCCGGTACCTGCAGCGCCGTATTCGCCCTCTCTATTGATCGCAATAAAGTGAATATCGAGATCGTATCCGCGCGGATCCTTTCGCGCAATGTAGCGGATGGCTTGAATGCAGGCCTGTTCGGGACTTGCACCACGACGCATGTTTTCAACAATCATAAAAGAGCCGCAGTAGCGCATGATGTTTTCACCGCGTCCAGTTGCCGCAGCGGCTCCAACGCCTTCGTCTATATACAGTCCACCGCCAACGATGGGCGAGTCGCCAACGCGTCCCGGCAACTTATAGCCCCAGCCACTGGTGGAACATCCTCCTGCCAGTTCGCCGTTGTAGGCGAGCCCCAGCAGTGCAATGGTGTCGTGCCCGGGATTGGGACTGACCTGTCCAGCTTCCTTGCTCTTCTGCCACTGCTGCCACTTAACATGCTGCTCTGACGTCAGTAGATCCTGAGTCCGAAATCCATGGGTCAGCGCGAACTCCCGAGCGCCGTTGCCAGCCAGCATTACATGCGGAGTCTCTTCCATGACCTTGCGAGCAACGGAAATGGGATGCAGGATGTCTTCAACAGCACAGACCGCGCCAACGCGATGTTCATCGCTGGACATAATGCAGGCGTCCAATTGCATGACTCCCTCGGAGTTAGGAATACCACCGCGGCCAACGGACTCATTGTGCACATCGTCTTCTGCCACCCAGATCCCCTGTTCGATGGCGTCGAGAAGCGCGCCACCCGTCATGGCGACGCGCATCGCGCGCTGATTGACTGCTTGACCAAACTTCCACGTCGAAACGAACATTGGTCGAGGGGATTGCGAAAAAACATTCATTGTGCACGCCTGAAAATTGAATTGAATCTGAGTTATTCACGTGTCTTTAGCCGCACAGGTGGCAACGAAATCGCTAACTGTCATTGAGCCAACCGAGATTGAATCCATCTAACGACCCAAAACGCGATTGTAGTGCTACTGCTAGCTGCTCGATAGACACGAGTGCCAGCACTTTCCGAAGCAGAGATCGATTGCCCCCAAACCGTCATCCCGATAGAATTCCCATCAAACCACTAAGACGGACTGGGGACTGCAATGGAATTGCTGCATACTGCGACAAATCGAAGATTCTCACAACAACAGATTGTCACGATTCGGCGAGGCATTTATGCGGAGATGCTGGAAGAGAGTCCTTACCTCCACCGCCCCAATTTCACTCGACTGCACTCGCAAGACTTGAAACGCATGTTCGAGCTTTACGACGAGCACTTCTTTGACGGTCAAGCGAGTCGATCCTTGAACGGAGTCCCTTTGAGTTTTCGGGTTTCCAAGAGAATGACGAGTGCCGGTGGAAAAACAACCAGAACTGAACGGCTAGTTCGTGGGCAAGTAAAGCGAGACTACGAAATCACTGTTTCCGGTGTCTTGTTGTTTGAGAGTTTCCAAATTGACGACCGCCCCATTACCGTAACTGGTTCGCAATGTCACAATCGGCTCGAAGCGATGCAGCGTGTGATGGAACACGAGATGATCCATCTAATCGAAATGATGGTCTGGCGTGACTCCAATTGCTCGGGTTCGCGATTTCAATCGATCGCCCGCCGATTCTTCAATCACAATGAGCATGGCCACCGATTGATCACGCCGCGGGAACGCGCTTACACAGACTACGGAATTCAGCAGGGAGACGCAGTTGTCTTTTCCCTAGACGGAAACCGCTACAACGGCTTCGTCAATCGCATCAACAAACGAGCCACCGTCCTGGTCCAAGACAACACAGGGCGGGAGTATTCCGACGGCAAAAAGTACTCGAAGTTCTACGTCCCAGTGCAACTACTTCGCCGAGTCGGCTAA
The DNA here is from genome assembly GCA_047620805.1 of Pirellulaceae bacterium. GTDB lineage: Bacteria > Planctomycetota > Planctomycetia > Pirellulales > Pirellulaceae > JBLHLE01. The sequence goes on along the minus strand of JBLHLE010000387.1, from coordinate 4,709 downwards.
CGCTAATATTCTCTGCCACACAATCTCTGCGGCGGCTATCAGACCCGTTGAAAGACTGCGCCCATTCGATGAGGGTCAGGCCATTCGTTGGGCTGAAATTCTCTTGATTTGACGAGTTCCGAAACTTCTACGAACGCCGAACTTTTTTCCGCCGATTCGTAGCCAGCCATCAACACTGCCATCGTATCCCAACACATCAATGCGCCAGATTGAGGATAGCGATCCTCTTCGAGAACACAGTCGACGGCGTCGTTCATCTCATTGACATAACCGTGAGCATGAAATTGATTTGGACGAGGAAAACTGGAACCAGCCGCCGTCGGTAGTTTCTCCCGCAACAGTAAATTGCCAGCAGCGTCCGGCGCTGGCAAGAACAACTCGTTTTCGTTATTTGGATTGATCCGCATATCGTATTGTGCGAAGTCGGTGATGACCGATAGCTCATTGCGAATCCCGCTGATACTCAAGTCGTATCCTAAAACTTCCGCGATCGTTTCATCCTCGAAGACGACGGTCAAGCGGCCAAAGTCATCAACATTTTGAATTACTCGAAAATGTTCTCTAGAACTTTCCGATTGATGCTTGAGGATTTGGGCAGCAACTGCAGAAACTTTCTTGGGTCGAATCGGTTTTCCATTTCGGAGTATTCCCTCGACTTGTTTCAGATACAAAGTTGGGCCAAGTGGATGACAGGCTTTGTTAAAGAGGGCACCGCCACCAGATTTCGAGGGCGTGTCGTAGGCAATGGCATGAGAACCTTGATGTGCACATATGCCTCGCTGGTAGAGCACTGTACCTTTGCCAACCTTAATCGCCTCGATCAACAGTTCCGTAATTCCTTTCACTCCGTCGATGTAGACGAAATCTTCGGCGTATAGCAGCTTGGATTTATTCGCCCGAACGGAATCTAAAATCGAGCTCAGATAGTCCATCGATTCGTTTTTCCTGGTTTCCGCGTCGGCTTCGCGTCCCTCCTGGTAGCCGGGCCAAATCACCGGCGGTTTCTCCAACACGATCACGGGCACCTTCGCGTCGGCCGCCTCCTTCACGTACGGTCCGTGGGTGTAATTGGCGGAGCAAATGTTATCGATATCCGGCTGGACCGACTCGATCATCTCCTGATGACTGGCAAACGTTTGCGACACCCGATACCGCTCGGCGAAACGGGCGGCATTCTCGGGACGACCGGACGTCACTCCCGCCAATTCGATCTGAACGCCATTCTTGTGCGGGATCATTCCATAGGTCCGCGCGGTATAGTCCGCCGCAAAACCAGTGCCGTTGATCGTCACTTTCACGGTCTGCGGAGTTTGCTCGCTTACCATTTCGTTTCTCGCCTGTTGTGAGTTTTAACTGCCAACCTAATTCGAATTGCGTTCAATGACGCGAGTGCTGTATTGAGGTGCTGTATTGAGGTGCTGTTCACTCGCCGTGGTACGGCAAACCGAAGTATTCGTGAATGAATGCCTTGCGGTTTCCTTCATGTTTTACGTACTGCACCAGCGCATACAACTTTTGCTGATCCCGCTTCAGTTTGTTTTCCAGTCGCTCATCGTTCGCGAGCTGAGGAGGAAGCGGTCCCATAACCTGCAGCGAGAATGGATGCACATCCCCTTCCACCACGCCCCAGCGGTCGAGCATCGCCAGGACGGTCTCCAGTCGATGATCGTGTCGATCCTTGAAGTGTAAGCGTTCCCGCAGCCAATCGATACCGAACGCCCGAATCTGCTCGATTTCCGAAGTAAGAAAGTCGTAAACCCGCCGATAGAATTCTGCGTTTGGATTACTCCATCCCATGAATTCCATTTGAGTGGCCAAATCGGACTCGTCGTACAGCAGGGCACATTTGGACGGCTTGCCATCGCGACCGGCGCGGCCGATTTCCTGATAATAGGATTCCATGCTTCCCGGCACATCGGCGTGCAGAACGAAGCGGATATTCTCTTTGTCAATTCCCATGCCGAAGGCATTAGTGGCGAGCACGAGCGGGCAGTCGCCGTCCATAAACTGATTCTGAATTCGGCGTCGCACATTGCGTTGCAGATCGCCGTGGTAGCAAACGTGGGAAACATTCATTTCACGCAATCGATCGCTGAAGCGTTCGAGCGTCTTGATTAGGGTAAAGTAGACAATGCCGCTCCCTTCCTGCATCTCGGGCTCGGCGACCGTTTTTGCGATGTATTCGAGTTTTTCGTCTTCGCCCCACACCTCTTCCACGATGAGCGAGAGGTTCGGGCGATCAATTCCCTCGTGAAACAACGTCACTTCATCAGCCTGCAGTCCCAACTGCCGAACGATGTCTTTCTGAACGTCGGGCGTCGCCGTCGCGGTCAAAGCAATTGTCGTGGGATTCCCCATCAGCTTGCGAAATTCCGTTAGACGCGTGTAGTCGGGACGAAAGTCGTGCCCCCACTCGCTAATGCAGTGAGCTTCATCGACGGCTAACAACGTGATGGTGCGATTGCCGATGACTTCGACGAATTCTTCTTTGCGAAATCGCTCGGGCGTTACGTACAGCAAATCGTACTTTCCGGCCCGCACGTCTCGGTATCGTTGCTCCCGCTGGTCGCGGGTTAGTGATGAATTGATAAAAGTCGCGTCGATCTTGCGACGTCGCAAACTGTCGACCTGATCTTTCATGAGGGCGATGAGAGGCGAAACAACCAATGTCAGGGGAAGTACAACATCGCCGAGCGGATCCATCAACGCCGGTATTTGGAAACACAGTGACTTCCCCATTCCCGTCGGCATAATAACCAGCGCGTGCTTGCCGTCGCGCACATGGTTGATCACATCTTCCTGCGGCCCCCGAAAACTCGAGAATCCAAAATAACGCTCTAGCGTTTCAGTAGCAGACATTCCAACTCCGCAATAATTCCCTCACAACGAGCCGATTCTCGCCAATTCGGCATTGTAACGGTTATCATATGAGCTGAGAATGACGGACTATGCACCGTAGATATGGACCTTGGAGCTATCGATGACAACGAGTGATTTTGGCCACCAGGCGCGGCAGATTCTAAGTTGCGTTCTTTTTGGTCTTTTGACTTTCTGCTTGCCCGCTGTGGCGCCAGTTGAAACTAGCGGTGACGACGGCGACTGGCCGATGTGGCGCAACTCGGCAAACCGTGGCGCTTCGAGTTCAGCGCAGCTTCCGGACGAAATCAGTTTGCGTTGGACGCGACAACTCTTCGCCTCCACACCCGCCTGGCCAGAGACTCAAGCTAAATTGCAGTTCGACGTCGCTGCCGAACCGATCGCTGCGGGCGGGACTCTCTTTGTGCCAAATAATTCGACCGACACGCTCACCGCCATTAATGCTAAGACAGGTCGACTACGCTGGACATTCTTCGCGGATGCTCCAATCCGTTTCGCTCCGGTCGCCAACGACTCCGACGTCTACTTTGTCGCGGACGACGGCTGCCTTTATTGCGTTGCTCAAGCAACTGGTGAACTGAATTGGAAAGTGCAGGGAGGCCCGACGGAACGTTGGCTGTTGGGCAATTCCCGCTTAATCTCCAGTTGGCCCGCCCGCGGTGGCCCCGTCCTTCACGACGGCAAAATCTACTTCACGACCAGCATCTGGTCGTTCATGGGAATCTTCGTCCACTGCGTCGATGCGGACAGTGGGACAATCGTCTGGACCAACAGCGGCGACGGCTCAAACTACACCGTTCAGCCACATGGAGCCCCCGCGTTTGCCAATGTTGTTCCCCAAGGTCACTTGTCGCTGTCAAACGGAAAACTCATCGTCCCTGGCGGACGATCGATGCCCGCTATCTACGCAGCAGATACCGGCAAGCAACTCTTCTTCAACTACGACAAACGCAATGGTGGCCATTACGTGACCGCCGGCGGCGAATACTTCTACATGCCTGGCGGAACCTACGAGGCCAAGAGCGGCAGAGAAGTTGATAATCGCGCTCCCGTCGTCGCGGACGCCGAAACCGTAGTTTTCCTCAGCGGCGAGACAATCGAAGTCGCTTCCGCTGAAGGCAAACTCCAGGACGTTCAAACGAAAGACCCCAAAGGCAAAATCGTCAAATCGAGGAAGCTCGTTCGCCAGTCCATACTCAAAGGTAAGATCGACGGAGCAATCCCCAGCCGCATTCTCATTCGCACTGGCAGTCGCTTGTATGGAACCGATGGTGATGGCACGGTCATTTGTGTCGATTTGGATAAAGTGAAGAGCAACGAGGAGGGATCGGGCATTGCGATTGGAAGAACCGATCGCCCGATTTTCACGATGCTCGCCGCATCTGGATATCTATTTGCCGTCGATGTCGACAATAAGATGTACGCCTTTGGCAGCGGCGAAAGTGCGCCAATTAATCATGCACTTCCCAATGTGCAGCTGCCGCCTCCACCTGCCGCGACGACACAAGCAGTTGAAGAGCTTATCGAAGCGACGAAAGTGACCGGCGGTTATTGCTTCGTCCTGGGTTTTGAAAATACTGCAACGATCGATGCGCTGCTCGAGCAAACAGACCTTACGATCATCGCGGTCGATTCCGACTCGGAAGTAATCACTCGGGCGAAGAAGCGTTGGATCATTACCGGCAAATATGGAAATCGAGTCTCCGCGCTGCAGGCCGATCCGCTTAAACTTGCATTGCCGAATTACGCGGCAAACCTCATCCTCAGTGAGCGCCCCGAGCAACTGGCAAGTTCGCCCGATTTGTTGGCGAAGCGACTCAATCACCTCATGC
>JBLHLE010000386.1:0-6828 GCA_047620805.1 Pirellulaceae bacterium | reverse complement strand
AATTGGACATGGTCTGGCAAGAAAAGCCGACCAACCACGATAAAGTCCGCAAGCTACTCGCGGGAGCCAACCTCGCAGAAAACGCGTTGATCATACTTCCCGAAATGTTCGACACCGGCTTTAGCATGAACGTACTCGAAACAGCTCAAACGGAAATGCGTGAATCGGAATCATTCGTTCGCGAGCTCGCGGCAGAATTCAAGGCCGCAGTTCTGGCCGGTGTAACTGCTCCAATAGCAAACGGTCAAAGTGCCAATGAAGCGGTCGCCTTCGCTCCCGACGGCAGTGAGCTTGTACGCTATCACAAAATGCACCCGTTCACTCCAAGCGGCGAACATGAGAAATACGGAGCAGGCACGGCTCATCAGATTTTCAGTTGGCAAGACTTCAAGATCGCACCTTTCATCTGCTACGACCTTCGCTTTCCCGAAGTCTTTCGCCCCGCCGCACTCGCCGGTGCCGAACTCATGCCAGTCATCGCTAGTTGGCCTCAGGCTCGCTCCGAACACTGGGTGCGTTTATTGCAAGCTCGTGCGATCGAGAACCAAGCATTCACCGTCGGCGTTAACCGCTGCGGCACCGACCCAGCTCTTAGCTACGATGGTCGCAGTACGGCATTCGATCCGCAGGGAGCTTCCCTGTTCGAAGCAAATGGCGACGAGCAGGTTTGCGTCATCGACATCGACGTGGCCGAAGTACGCGAGTGGCGAGCCCAATTCCCAGCTCTCCGCGACTGTCGCACGTTCTAAGGCGGTGCTGCGAGTTGCTCCCTACCGCAAAGCGGTGGGCATTTGGCGTCGCGTACCATTCACGTACGCCTGCGGCTGACGGTTAAATTTAAATTGCATGCCAAGTCGATTAAAACAACATCTGTGGCGAGAACTCAACACACGGCGAGGAACCACGGCCGAGCCGCGTAGCCACTAAACCGTTCCAGTTAAACCTCTTAGCACTGTCTCCATAGATTGCAGCAACTCTGGCACATCTATTGCATCTGTAAAGCTTGGTTTGCTTGGTTGAAGATTCTGTCGAGAATCAGCTGAGTGCGACAAGGGGCAGTAGCATTCGCTAGCCAAGCAATTCTGCATTCCGTACCTCGGCGGATGGCGTAGCAAATTGGAACAGAAAAGCTGCCTCAATTTGGTTTGGTCGCGACGCGATCCGCCGAGTTACGAATCGTATTTACCGGACCGTTGTGCTGGATGAATGTCACAAAGCAGTACGTGAAAGCCGAGGTGCATCCATTCGGCACCATTCATTCGGAATAACACAACGGTCCGGTAAATCCGATTCAAAAGGTTGCAGGCGTGAATAATTCACGGTACCCAAGTGCGCCATCATCGACACTAAACAGAGCGGATGCAACAATCAAGCATTAAAGGTCCTGCCCCTTTGATATCACTCCACTGGATGACGTCCGCTCAGATTGTTCGGGTTGGACGACCTTCGTCCGAATTTGGTTCCGCCTGCGAAGAAGTAGTGCGAGCAATCGACTATTCTTCTTTTGCTCGACGAATGTCCGCTAGCGCCTCTTTCCCCATTTCTTGCTCATCGAGATTACTGGATTCGGCAAGTTTCTGCAGCAGTGGAATTGCGATTGTCGCTGCAGTTCCGTATCTACCCAACGCGTTGGTCAGCGAATACGTCGGAGTTGCATTTTCGATTTCCTCGATAAGTGCAGGCACAACTGTAGCCGGCTCTAACTTGGTGGTCCCCAGGAACGACGCGGCCGCCGCTTGTCGTTCTTTCACTTTCAGATCTGCCAAAGCCAACGGAACTATCGCCTTGGCATGCTGGCCGAATTTAGCTAAAGCGTAGTAGCACGCTGCGTTCGATACTTGTCGGTTGTTCTTTAACTCCGCTACCAAGATGTCGACGATATCGAGATGAGCTTCACCCAATCCACCGAGCGCCGAGATCGCGGCGTACGCAGATCGATCATCTTCGATCGCGGCAATCAGATCCTGTTTTGCCGGCGCGGCCTCTTCCTTCATGGCCCCAATCGCCAATATCGCGTTAGCAGCGATGATGCCGTCGCGTTTCATCAAAACCTGGAGTCTCGGCAGCAACGCTTTTCCTTTCACGCCCAGGGCGCGACAAGCTCTCAATCCGTCGAGTTGATTCTCGTCGATCATCTCGCCCAACTTTGTGACGATCAAATCAATATGATCATTTTCCTGAGCAAATGCGGCGACGACCACGTAGGAACTATCACCCTCGGCCAAGCCAAGAATTTGTTCAGCTTCTTCGTCTGTCCATTGCCCGACTCCGCCAAGAGCCTGCACCGCTGTGTCGCTGAAATCGGTCGACGCGAGAAATTCAAGTATCTGTGGTTTGGCGGCAACGGCTTCGCGACCAATTTGCCCTAGTGTCTGCAAAGCTTGATAACGCAAGTCTTCATTGTCCAACAATTCGATTAAAGTAGGTACAGCAGACGCTGCAGCTTCTTTCAGACTTCCGAGTGCATTGATTGCACGTCCTCGAAGGTCGTTTTCTTCGGCCAGCAACGCGAGCAGAGGTTCGACAGGTAATGAAGTATTATCGCCTCGTCTCACAACGGAGAAGATGGCGAAAGCGGCGATCGAATTATTTGAGTGCGTCGCAAAGGACATTATTGCCGTTATCGTCTCATCCGAGAGCTCGTCGAATTTCGCTAATGCTTCGAGCAAACGTTCCAACCTAACTTCATCTTTTTCGGCGGCGATTTGCGATCTTAACAAAGGCTCCGAAACTTCACTCATTTGCGACAACCTATAAGCTGCATTTTCGCGTTCATGACGTTTATCATTGCTGACGACGAAGTCAATGATTGCCTGGCAAACCGTTGGATCGTCCTTTCCGACAACCGGCAATAAGGTGAGTGCTCGAACGGCGTTTTCTTCATTCTTGAGCAACTCAATCAGCTTTGGTATTACCGCCGCCGCTTTTTTACCAGCTCCGCGAAACGCCATTTCCACTCCCGCTTCAAGGGAATAGTCGTCATAGTATTCCTTCTCAATGGCCTCCAACAACGCGTCGGTGACAGGGGCATGACCAGCGCCCATCGAACCCAAAATCACTGCGGCGTAGGCTCGAATACTTGGCGTTTCATCTTGCAAAAATGGGACGACCTGTTTTGCGAACGACACGCCGGATTTGCCAAGGTCCGACAGGCCAATCGCTGCTTCACCGCGAGCAGCTAAGCTGAGTTCGGCATTGGCAAATGTTTTCAAAAAGAGCGGAGCCGCGTCTCCGCCGTATCTCACCATGCTACCGCGGATTCGATAACCTTGGTTCTTTTCAACCTTGTTGAGAATCTCCGCAAGCTTTGGGAGAGCCTCTGCCATAGGTGGTTCTATCTTATTTAGCAAAGTCGTCCCGGCGTCCATCGTTTCGGATTTATTGAGCAGTTCTAGAATTGTGGGATGAAACTTGGCGGGCAGATCAATTCGACTTAAGGTATAAGCAATGACGTTCGCGTCCTGTTGTTCACTGGCTGAGGACATCAACGCGAATAGATCATCGATTGCAGTTTCTGCGACTGCGGGTACCTGCTGCACTCCTTCAACAGTAAGTCTTCGCAACGCTGCGGAGTCACTTTTCAAACCAACTCGAAGTGGTTCGACGATCTCCGCGGCCTCGCGATTGATATGGGAGATCGCGACCGCGGCGCAGACTTTACACGCCTCGTCTTCGGAATCCAGGCCACTCGTCAGAATCGGAAGTACTTTGAATGCACTTTCTCCTTGCTTCATCAGCATGGAAGCTGCGGCGATCCGCCGCGATTCACTCGCTTCTCCCGACACGATAAGATTTGCCAACGGCTTACTCGAGTATCGTCGCATTTGCCGAAACGCGTTATCGACGTCCCCGCGATGATCATGTTCCTCATCGCCAATGATGGTTAACATTACTTCAACGATGCGTTCCGGGGACGGCGGATTGTTCGTCTTGGCCAATGCCAGCGCGGCCCGTAAACGAACGTCAGCGTCCCGGTCATCTAACAACATGGCCAGGGAATCTCGGGCCGCAGAAAGATTACTCATATTCAACAGTTGGTCGAGAGCATTCTTGCGAACGTCGTTATCGTCGGTCTTCAAGGCGGCTAATAACACCGGTATAGCGCCGGGTCCAAGTTCGCGCAACACGGCACGAACGTGGTATGAACTGTCTTCGTCCTTCAAGCCAGCGATAATCGCGGCGACAACTCGTGCGTCACTAGCGTCAATCGACGGCAAAGCTTTCAAGGCGTTGTTTCGCACAAAGTCTTCTTCATCTTCTTCGACGACTCTTACCAATTCGTCGATCCCAGCCTTTGCGGCCGGACCTATAAAGCCCAGCGCTATGGCTGCGTTGCTCCGGCAATATGACTTTGAGTCGGACAGCAGCTTAACTATTTCGGGAACGGCGGGCGCAGCTTCCTCGTTATATTTGCCGAGGGCGATAACCGTATTCGTTCGCACGTCGTATTCTGGATCGGCAAGTGCTTTGGTGAGAGGACCGATGGTTTGAGCTATTGGCGGAAGTACTTTCCCAAGTGATTGAGCGGCATTCTGTCGGACAGTCGCCGACTCATCGGAAAGCGACTTTATGAGTATTGGTGTCGCAGCGATCGCTTTGGGGCCGATCCCTCCAATCGTACGGACAGCTTCCCATCGCACATGAGTGTTTTCATCGGAAGCTGCGATAATCAATTCCGGAAGGGCGACCAAGGCTCCTTCGCCTGCATCCTCGAATGCCTCGGCCGCGCTTTCGCGAACAGCGGATTGCTCGTCCTTCAACAAACCTTTCAACGAAGCGATCGTCCTGCCGTCCGTTGGAGCAATATTTCCCAAAGCACTGCAAATAGCGCTCCGCACACCTTCATCCTCATCGCTGGCGAGAACGATAAGTTCGTCGAGCGCCGAGACAGCTTTGGGACCGATGTCTCGGATCGCTCGAATGAACGTATCGCGTTCCTTTTGCTGCGGATCCTGTGCCTTCTTCAAGAGAACGGGAATTGCGGGAACAGCCTGTTCAGTAAATACTCCAATCCTGCCCGCTGCCGCGCGGACCACGTCATGGTTTTCGTCGTCCAACGCTTTCACCATCGCGACAACAGCCTCGGCCGCCTTCGTTCTGCCGAGGTCGTAAATCGCGTCCAATCGAACATCGATAAACGCCTCGGGACCCGCTCCAGCAATCAACGTCGGCACAATCTTCTCGTGCTCCTCGTCGCGTCTGATGAGTATGATCGCCGCAATTGTGCGGACGCTCAAAGGAGCATTCTCATCATTGAGCCAGCCGATCGCTTCGGCAAGCATCCCCTTATCGTCAAACGACATTCCACGTAGCGCTTCTGCCGCGCCAATGCGAACCCGCTCGGCGTTATTAGCGTCGCTGGCAATTTTCACCAGAACGGGAATCGCTTCAACACCCGCTTTACGAATCGCCGTGATTGCGGAGCTTCGACCGTAACTGTCTTCCTCCGTCGCGTAGCTCTCTAGCAGCGCAGTTAATTTGACCTCCGGAGTCAATTCGAAATTCCCCAGTCCGCGGGTCGCGATCCGGCGAATATCTTCGTCGCCGCCTTTCATTGCAGTCAACAGGAAGGGGACGGCCGACTCAAGCTTTGGATTAATCTGCCCCAAAACCGTCACTGCATCGCGGCGGACGTACTGGTCCGCATCGGTCGATAACTTACCGAGTGCTGCGACAGTGGCTGCCGTCGCGGGTCCAGCATTGGCAATCCCTTTCACAAGACAGCGGCGAACCGATTCGTCCTTGTCGGCCAAGCGGGAAATGAGATAGTCGACTTCGCCAAGAATACCCAGCGCCTTGGCAGCATCCGAGCCATTTCCATAGTAGCCATCGTCTAACAGTGGCTTAATGAACGGAATCGCAGACTTGGCAGCATCCCCGATTTGGCTGAGTGCAGCTGCGACTTCGTCTCTGGCGTAGCTCTTGGACTTCAAAATACGGATTAGGGAAGGGACCGCAGCAGCGGATAATGGTCCAAACTTTCCTAGTGCCTCTGCCGCGTTCCCCTGAACAGCCGTGCTGGAATCGGCAAGAGCCCTAATCAATTGGGGAATGGCGACGTCCGCGTCGGGTCCGATCTCACCAAGCGCCCAGGCCGCAGACGCTCTAACATCGGCGGTAGGATCATTCAAAGCAACCCGTAGCGCGGGAATCGCGGCTACCCCTTCTTCTTCGATATACCCGATCGCATCAGCGGCTTCAGATCGCAACTTAGGGTTATCGGAGCTGAGATACTCGATGTACTTTTCCAGGTGGTTCGCATCGTTAGCATCGATCAACGCTTTCGACACGGCATCCAGTTCGCTCTCTTTCGTTCCCAGTGGATTTCGCTTTATGTTTTGGGAAGGCAGGGGGACGGGAGCCGTAATCGGATCCAGCGGACCTCCGAGTTCCACACTCGGGATAGGACGAGCTGTCTGATTGTTCACGGCACGGCCATGCGTTCCATCCCGCTCCTCGGTTAAATCCTCCTTAGCGACCTTCTTTTCATCGCCGCCGAAACATCCAACCATGGTGAGTGCGAGCAGAAAAAACATCGCCGAAAACGCGGGACGCGACATGACCAAGCTCCAGAAAATACGGTAAAAGACAGCCAGTATTCTGGAGCGGCGGATTGCCAATTGCAAGAATGACCTGAAAAGAAAGGCGGAGTCGTGGAAAATAACAAAAGTCAAATAGCAAAACTCAACAACCAATGACAAAACAGGAAGGGCGGTTTGTCGTTTGTCGTTTGTCGTTTGTTATTTGTTATTTGTTATTTGTTATTTGTTATTTGTTATTTGTTATTTGTTATTTGTTTAAAATTAGGCGGTCAAAGAAAGTGTATCG
>JBLHLE010000385.1:0-6838 GCA_047620805.1 Pirellulaceae bacterium | reverse complement strand
CCATCTCCTATAACGGTGGCGACGGCAACGACGTGGTTCTCACCGCTCGCGGCAACACCATCACCGTCGACGTCCTCAAGGACAACACAATTTTCAGCGAGGGAGAACTCAGCAACGGCGCAGGCCAACACCTGTTCGCTGGCCGAACGGTGAGAACTAACGCGAATCGCCGCGCCTTGATCGCGTTCGATCTCTCCACGATCCCGCAACTCTCCGACGTTTATGGTTCCAGGGTCACGCTGCGTCTCGACAAGACGCCTCCAGGCGGTGGCAGTACGACAATAGCACTCCATAAGTCGGATAGCGATTGGGGCGAGTCGACATCCGACGCCCCAGGCGATAATGAAGGAGGCGGCGTGGCAGCTGCAGTCGGTGACGCAACATGGCTTCAGCGCTTCTTCAACACCGCTGCGTGGAACTCGGCGGGCGGCGATTTTTCCGCGGCAGCTTCCGCCTCCAGGAGCGTTGCGGGCATTGGCGACTACGACTGGACGGGCGGCACGCTCAAGGCCGACGTTCAATCCTGGCTGAACGGAGCGGAAAATACGGGATGGTTTGTCATCGGAAACGAGGTGAACGATGGCTCTGCAAAGCGATTCACGAGCAGTGAAGGAGCGAGCAACAACAGGCCAACGCTGACGATCGACTACGTGCCTCCGGTCATCACTCCCAAAATTGAAACGGCTGCGATCAACTTGCTCCAAGTGGACCCGCCGAATCTTCCCAAAGGCCCCCAGCCAACTTCCTGGGTCCAACAACGCAGTGACCTGCGTTCCGTCGTCATCGATTTCAGCGAACCGATGGCCACGATAACTCCAGCCGATATCGTATTGAAAAATCTGGGAATCGACGCGCCAGTCGACGCCGACTCGATCGTGACCGTTACACCAGGCCAACTCAACCAAAGCGGCAACAGGCTATCGATCGAGTTCCCCCGCGAATCACTTGCAGAAGGAGCCTACTCACTTGAGATCCTTCCATCGGCTACAAACGTCAACGGAGTACCTCTCGACGGCAATGGTGACGGTATTACAGGCGATTCGTACGTTCTATCGGCAAACGCGGTGAACCAATTCCACAAATTGACATTCAATTTCAACGGCGATACTGGCGTGTCGGTTTTCGATTTCACCACGTTCTCCTATTGGTTCGGAGAGACAGTTGACCCGAATGGAGCTCCCGAGTACGCGGATCTCAATGACGACGCTGGAGTTTCCGTTTTTGACTTCACCTTTTTCAGCGAAAACTTCGGCACGGGAATCGTACTTCCCGTGGCATTCGCAGCGCCGATCGTTGCCAGCAATGTCGGAAACACGATGGAACTCAGTCTTGCAGAAACGAAAGGCGAAACAGATACCGCAGCGCAACAAGTAGCCGCTCAGCTACCACTACAACGCTGGGAACTCGACACTCATATCCCGCAAGACAAAGTGGAATTGAACTCCCCTGTTGGGGAATTGGCTGAATTACTAGATATCCTGGCGGAAGATGTAGCCAGCGCATTTGGCTAGTCGCTCACCGACAACCTCATCACTCATCACTATTGCCATTGAGGGTCGGGCATTAAGCTCGGCGGACCGATCGCCACGCCGACTGATCAGAAGCTATCGTCGAAGTGGAATGGCTAGTTGGAGGCGCTAACATCCAACAGACCCGACTGAGACTGCAGCCGGTTTACGACCAAGCCTTCGCAGAAACGTAATGTTTCCTGGGGATCTGGAGTGATATCAATCGTTACGTGAGCCAGCGTCCCCGTATCGCGGAAGCGGTATTCAATGATTATCTTATTGAAGTGGTACCAGCTTTCGCCTTGGTATTGAATCGCAGTCACGTCGAACGTCGCGTCGCCGCGATTTTGCTCGGCCAAGTGCCCTCGGACTTCAGAGATCATTCGCTTACGCAAAGATTCGTTGTTTTGAACGTCCGTCGCGATGATCGGTAGCTTGATAACGCGTTGTCGGTATCGCGATGCCATGCCGAGCTTATAGTAGACTTGATAGCGATGGTACTCCGAATAGCCCGTGTAGCTAAAACCGGCGATTAACAAGGCTGAGGCCACGAGTACCAAGACTCTTGCTCGCCAATTCATCTTATTGATGAAGGCACCGCCAGCGATAACCCATATGATGTCGAAGAATTCAATTTCGTTCATTCGTTTTCCCTCAAAAGTCAGCTGTCCGCGCAGCGCATTTACATCGGGAACCGGCAGCGTTACACGAAATAGCCGCAGCGAATTCCAGCACTCCAATAGAGCAAGGCGTGCGCCATTGTCGACAGATTCCGCTTTTTCGGTAAACGTCGCCGTTTTCGGGCTACCACGCTGCAATTTCGTTACGTCTGAAAACTCAGTGTGATGCGAAAATCCAACAACATCGTCTATTCGCCACAGACCGCGATGCAGTTGAAGCGGTGCATGCGAGTTTTAGGGAAGGGAAGAGTAATGTGTGATGCTTAACGCTTAATGCTTAATGAGGTGAAGGACGCGAAGAAAGCGTAGGGCGTGAACGGCCCGTTTCATGAAAAGAATCTGGCCTAGACAGCTCCCACCGGCTTCGAGTATCTTCCGCCGCTTGAGTCTGCGAAACCACTTAGTACAAGGACGCCACATCATGCAACTGAACTTCTTTGATTGGATTCGGGAAGGAGTGAAACAGTCGGTCTTGTTGGGAATCTCGGACGCTGCCACTCAAGTCGGCTCCCCCGAAGAAGTGGAGGAACTCAACGAACAGTTATTCACGTCATTCAAGAAACCTATTGCCTCCCGAACTCGCGGCAAGCGCAAAGCCTTAGGTCGTTCACTCTCAGACGTGATGACCAAGGACGAGTAATTCGAATACCTAACAACGTGCCCAGGCACTGACCCACATATATTGGGCACCACACTGCAAAAAAAAGGCGGCTCATGTAGAGCCGCCTTGTTTTGCTTAGTCGTTCACCTCGAAGTTTATAGTTCGAAGTTGAGCGTTCTTTGGAACAGTCGCCAAGCTCTTTGCCAGAGCGGCTGCCATCCCGTATAGATCTTTGCTTGGCCTCGCAAGCCTACTCGGAACATCCCATTGTCATTGTCGATCGGGACACGAGCTTGAAAAGAAGCACTGAGCGGAACCGGGACGCCGCGTGAATCAGTTCTGGTGTTAAGCGAGCCGCCGTGTTGACTGGAGAGTGCAGGGGATGCTTGCCGAACATTCATCTGGGCCATCTCCCCAAGTTCACCATCGTAGGATTTGCCCGGCCAAGCGTCAAACAGCATATCGACGACAGGAGTCATTCCGTCGTTGATCGCTCGGTCGATGATGTCGATATCACCTTGATCGATGACCAAGACGGCTTCCATTTTGTTTTCGCTTCCAATCTGACAGATTAGATCGTCTGGCGTGAGCACGGCATTGGCATTCTTACCTTGAAAGATCGACCCAGACCACTGTGGCAGCATACCATCGCCGGTCTGGCCACTTCGGGACGGCGCTGGATAAACGATACCAGTCATCGGCGCGAGGATCTTTAAGTTCTCCGATTCCTCGAGCTTCACGGCAAGCTGCGTCTGCTTCGAATCCCTGATCTTATTGATCTCGGGAATGCGAAGTAGAACATCGGAGTTAATCAAAGCTTGGCGACGGAGCATTCGCAGCTCTGTATCCAGCTGCTTAATCTCGCCGTTGAGTCGGACGATGCTAAGCTGCAAATCGATATCGACCAGTTCAGCAACCGGCTCGCCCTCATTGATCTTCTGGCCCGGTGCAACAGCCAAATTCTTAAGAATGCCTTGATGCTTGGCGTAGATCCGCTTTACCGCAGCTGGCTCAAGCTCAAATGTTGCGTCGACATGGAACGGCAACGGAATCAAAGCGATGAAGAAGATAATCGCTCCCGCTACGCAACAAGTCGCAATTACACGATGTTTCTTCACCTTGTGCATCCTCCCGGGCGTGTAGAAAAACTTTCCCAATTGAATTAGCGGCTGAACCACTAACCCAAAGAAACCAAGACCGCCAATGATCCGACCGATAACTTTCAAACCATATGGCTCAAGCACTGCGTTCAGGAACAACAAAATGGAGAAGACAACAATCCAGCGATACATCACCGCCGCGATCGAGTACATCCCAAACCAAAAACGGTTTTGCTGAGGCAGAAACGGATTATCGGGTTGTTCGATTCCCAAACACAATTCGACCATGAATCGCTTGAGCAATTCCGTCGATTTTTGACGAAGGTTGGGAATCTCCAATATATCCATCAAAATGTAGTAGCCGTCAAATCGCAACAAAGGGTTACCATTAAACAACAAAGTACTCACTGAGCAGATAAACATCATGCTCAAGCACAGCTGATTGATCAACAATCCTGGTTCGGTAAACCACCACACGAACGTGGAGACAGAAGCAATCACTCCTTCGACATACATTCCGCCGACACCGATTGCTACGCGATGCCACTTATTCGGCAGCATCCAGGAGTCCGACACATTGCAATAAAGCGCAGGAGTGAACACAAGGAGCATCGCTCCCATCTCGTGGCACTCACCCCCGAAGTGTTTACAGGTTAATCCGTGGCCAAATTCGTGAACTACTTTCACGAGCCCCATGGTTACGAACAGGTAGCCCCAGTTATGCGCGCCGAAGAACTCGTGGAACGTCGGCAGCCGAGAGCTGAAGACCTCGAACTGGACGAGTACCAGCGACGCGGCCGAAACCATCAGCATTACACAAAAGAAGACCGTAATCGGCGAATACATCCACCGGCAAAACGGGTACAACCAAGCGAGCATGCGATCGGGATCAATCCCACGCCACCGCAAGGCGAAGATATTCGTAAATTTCCCGAGGATCTCTTTCCACTTCTTTTCGTCACGGCGTTGACGCAACTGACGTCCTTGCCCCGACGCGTCAGCAATTACCAAGCCGCTGCGGTGCAGAGACCCAATGAAGTGTTGGAGATCCTGAAAAGTAATCTTCTGAGGTGTGAAGTTCTGTTCAAACTCTTCCTTGATCTCCTCCAGACTCGTTTCGCCATCCAACATATTTAAGATGGCGTACTCTTCCTCGTGGAAACGGAAGTAGTTCAGTCCGACAGGTTCCTTCACCACCCAATATGTCTTACCGTGATACCGATGTCGCCGCACAGCCAAGTCGGGCCGCTTGCGCAATCGAACTCGTCGTGACGAGCTACTAACAAGACTATCTTGTAACGTGGCCATGAATAACTATCGCGTGTTGGGTATCAATTCGGGGAAAACCAGTTGGCATACGCCGTCGGCATCTGTCACTACTGCCCAAGCGGAATTAACCCTGAAACGGGGACTTCCACGTTGGGAATGGCGGGAATTACCGTCGGAGGAGGTTGCGGCAGAGACGGGCGATACTGCGAATCGGAGGTCTTGTCAATTTTGATCGCGGCACTCAAACCGGGTCGCAGCGTCCAGAAACCATTCACGAGTTTATTTTCAACTTCCGCCCAAACACGGTACTCACCGCTGGCTTCCACAACCGGACTGACAAAGTCGATCCGACCTTGGACGTCTATGGTCGTGTTACGGGCAAGCGTTACCGTGACCGTTACTTTCTTTCCGGCAATTTCTTGAGGCGAGTGTTCTTTAGCGTTTACAAAGCCTTCAACTCGGAGTCGATCCATGCGGACGATTCGCATGATCGCATCGCCGGGCTGAACCCATTCACCAACGTGCTTGTACACCTGAATGACTTCCCCGTCCTGCGGGGCGTCTACCTTTCGTCGTTTGATTTCGGCGTTTACCGCATCGACTTGAACTCCATTAACCTGAGCTTTGGTAAAGGCCAACGACTGCTCAAATCGGGCAACTTCAATCTGCAGAATAGCTCGTTCCAAAGTTAACTCTTCACGCCGCATCTGGGTGGCAGGAATAGAACCGGGAAGGTCGCGGTTGATCGCAATGGACTCGTTCTTTTCAGCCTCGGCGACATTCATGGCAGCTTGGGCAGCTCGAACATTCACATCGTTCTCCGCTTCCTTCATGGCCGCCACACGTTCCAGATTCGCAGCCGTCAAACGCATCAACGCTTCGGTGTCGTTAATATGAGCGAGGATGTCTCCCATACGAACGCGACGGCCTTCCTTCGCGATGACGCTAATGATCACACCAGCTTCCTCCGCAGGAACTTGCACTTGATCGATGATCGAGACAACACAGAATTGCAGGTGGGCGGTATTGGCTGAGTCAGGCGTTCGGTCGGATCCGACCTGTCCGGCGATGAGCATGGCCGCTAAAGCGATTGAAGTTTGCATTGTTCCATTTCTCCCTATCTCTATTCCGTGAATAATCGATGGCTTAAGTATTTTGTTTAAATGATCTGAACGCAGCTCGCAGAATTAGAACATGATGTTCTTTTGGGCCCATTCCCAAGCTTCGTGGAACCAGGTGTAGCCGATTGGTGCCCAACCGCAGTGAATATCGACGGTCACTTCTGCACCAGGCCGAGGCTCGTTCACTGGAATCTCGTCCTTCTTGATATCCAACAAGATCTTCACCGTGTGGCCTTCTTGTTGATGCAAGTCAGTGGCAAGTCGTACGTCTCGTACGACGGCTTTCTTCCTGTCTCCGGGAGCAGCGTTTAAAATATAACTGGCCTTCATTTCGCCCTCGTGCGCCTCCATATAACCCAGGAGGTGACCAGTACGACTCTCTCGCATATGGACTTCCAGTTCCCACTCTTGGCTGCGATCGGCGATTGTCATCAGCACCATGCCAGGCTGCACCGGACGATTCTCCAAATTCTTGGCGACGTTCCACGAAATAACTTGCCCCGCAATTGGAGCACATATTTTCAACATGTCGATCTTGTCATCGACCAGATCGCGTTGT
>JBLHLE010000384.1:0-6841 GCA_047620805.1 Pirellulaceae bacterium | reverse complement strand
GCCGCGCCTCCGATCGTGTTCGCCGACGCCGCATTGGACAATCGGATTCCGCCAGCCGTATTTCCGATTGCCGCCATACCGGCTTCATCGACACCGATATAGTTACCAAGCACGGTGTTGTTTGTCGCGCCGAGTAGGTGAACGCCCTCGGAAGTATTCCCGGAAATGACGTTTCGGTCCGCTGCTGTCGTTCCGCCAATCACGTTGCCGGACGAGCCAGTAGAAAGGTGCACACCGTCGGCGGCATTACCGCGATCCAGAGTGCCAGTAACGTCGACGCCGATGAAATTCCCGACGATCGTGTGATTGTCCGTGCCGGCAATAAGAATACCGTTGCTGCCGAATTGATTGATGACTAGTCCGCGTATCGTCGAGCCATCACTGCCCGCACCAAAACGGAGACCCTGGACCGCGCCGGCACCGCTGCCGTCCAATTCGATGATCGGCGTACTGACGAAATCAGGATCAGTCGTGCCGTCGATGATGACTGCATCGGTGATGTTTGGTAAACCGCCAGCACTAACCGTAATCGAATGCGGACCGACTCCGGCGATGTTGAAGTGGATCTCATCCGGCGAACCGATGTTGACTGTGTTGTTGGTGGCAAGGATTGCTTCGCGAAGTGAGATGAAGCCGTCCGCACCTTTACTGCCGACCAGGTTCGCAATCGAGGACGTATCGCCATCACTGACATCGCTGGTCGTGTCGACGATCAGCGTATTGGAGAGGAGCGTGATGACAGCGTTGCCGGTTGCAGACAACGCGCCGCCAGTCCCTTGTCCGCCACTGTTGCCATCGTTAAATGTCCAGTCGATTTGGGCGGATGGTGGCGGTGTACCGTTGCTGTTGCTGTAGGCGATCTGCTGCATCGCCGAGTCGACGAGTGCATTGGTGGCATTGCCGTTGAATGTCAGTAGCAGCGTGCCGCCGCTGTTGGTGGTGACGGAACCGACGGTGGTCGCACCAACGATCAAACTGCCGCTTTCGGTCAACACACCCAACGTGCCGGTTTCGCTGAAGACATCATCGGCGTTGGCGCCGCCGTTGCGAGCGAGAGTCAATGTCGCACCGTTGAAGTCATCGGCAGTGGATAACTCGACGTCAGAGACTTGAATGTTCGCGTCTAATACGACTGCCGAGCCACCTTCAATAAATGTCGGAGTTCCGTCGAGTGTGTTTACCGAATCGAAACTGGTGTCCAGTGAACCATCTGCGAGGTAGCGAACGAGCGCGAAGTCGTAGTCGGATCCCGAATCACTCTGGCCAGCCACGACGATCCGTCCACTCGAGTCAACGTCCACACCATAGCCATCGTCGCTGTCGGCTCCGATTGGCGTCGCGACTAGTCCATCGCCACTAAAACTGGTGTCAGGCGTTCCGTTCGTGCTGAATCGGACCACTGAAAAATCATTATTGGTCCCGTTAAAGCTGGAACCAGCTACGAGAATCTTGCCGTCGGTCTGTAACTTTGCACCTTGAACTGTATCGTTCGCTCCCGAGTCAAAGGTCGCAATCCCGTCGCCACTGAAACCTGTATCAAGCGTGCCGTTTGTGTCGTAACGCACAACGGTGAAATCATTATCGGACCCATTCGAGCTATAGCCGGAAACGACAACCTTGCCATCGCCCTGCAGCACGACGGTGCGACCGAGGTCATGACCCGCCCCAATGGCAGTCGTTTGCAATCCGTCGCCACTAAAGCTGCTGTCCAGCGAACCGTCGTTGCTGTAACGCACTACCGCGAAATCGTAATTCGTCCCGTTATCACTGGCGCCTGCCACCGTGATCTTGCCCGTCGCATCGACTTGTGCGCTGTACGCAAAGTCCTGACCGCTGCCGATGGCGGTGGTCACCATCCCATCGCCACTAAAGCTCGTATCGAGCGAACCGTCGGAGTTGTAACGCACGACGGCAAAGTCATTGTTCAATCCGTTGCTTGCGTAACCAGCGACCACGATCTTACCATCGGGCTGAGCAACGACACTCTGAGCGAAGTCGCTGCCGGAACCAAAGTCGGTCGTGACGATGCCATCGCCGCTAAAGCTCGTGTCCAGCAATCCATTAATGTTATATCGCACGAGCGCGAAATCGAAATCGCTACCGTTGTTGCTGTATCCTGCGACCAATGCCTTGCCGTCCGACTGGACGGTAACACTCACTCCATAATCGTCCGAGGCACCGACGGTCGTAACCACCTTGCCGCCGATTCCGAAGCTGGTATCTAGCATCCCGTCCGCGTTATGACGCACTAGCACGAAGTCTTCATCGGAGCCATTGAAAGCGTATCCAGCGACAAGAATTCTTCCATCGGCCAGCTGATAAACACTCTGCCCCGCGTCGTTCGACGAACCGATAGTCGTCGTAACGGTACCATCGCCAATTGCAAACATTGGTGCAGAGTTCACCGAACTTGCAACCACATTCAGGGCAAACTCGGACGTGCTGCCAAACCCGCTGCCAAGATCTTCGGTGGCCGTAGCTGACACGAACTCGCTAACCGCCACGCTGGCACCAAGCGTGGCATTAAAGCTTACATCTCCCGAGCCATCGGTGGTGACAGTTGTATAGCCGAGGTACCGTTCACCTTCGCCATACCCAGTGCCATCGGCGGCCGTGCTGGCGAAGAACTCGATACGGTAGTTGGTGGCAGCCGTGCTGTTGAGTGTTCCCTCAATGCGAACGACTCCCGCGCCGTCGGAGTCCACCGACGTCAAGATCGGGAAATTCTGCAAGTCGTTGGCCCCGGTGTCGACATCGTCCGCGTCGTTGTTGGTGACACTATCGATGCCTAGGTCGATGCCGATGCCAGCGTTGGAGTGAATTTGGTTTCCCAGAATCGCATTGATGTCCGCCGATCCCGAAATTTCGATTCCGTCATTCGCGTTGAATGCGATCAAGTTGCCTTCGCTAATACCCGTGCCCCCAATCAGGTTTCCACTAGCCGTACCTCCGAACTGGATGCCAAAGGCGGCATTGGCGACTGCGCCACCGCCGGAAGCGTCGGTGCCAAGCAAGTTTCCTTGAAGGACGTTGCCGCTCGAGCTTCCGATAAGCGCGATGCCGATCAGATTGTTGCCCGAAGCTAGATTGTTTGAAATTGTCGAATTAGTGACATCGAATAAATTGATTCCAGATTGGGTATTGGCAGCTGCAGTGGAACCGTCTCCGCTGGTGCCGATATAGTTGGCTTCGATCGTCACGTTGTCGGCAAACAATGCCTGAATTCCGTCGGTTGTCGACTGTCCGGTCCAGTTGTTGATGATCAAGCCTCTGACCGTGGTGTCATCGGCACGAATATCCAATCCCGCCTCGGGAATGCCAACAACGCTCGCGCCACTCAGTTCGATCAACAGCGTGTGCTGAGTGCCGTCGATCAACGATCCGGCCGCTGCAACTCCCTGCGTGAGTCCGTCGATTACCACAGCGTCGGAGATGATCGGCAAAAGTGTCGTTGGAGCGATTGTGTGAACACCCGCGCCGGCAATGTTGAAGTGGATCTCATCGGGCGAACCGACGTTGGCCGTGTTGTTCGCGGCCAGGATCGCTTCGCGAAGTGAGATAAAGCCGTCGGCCCCTTTGCTGCCGATCAGGTTTGCAATCGAGGACGTGTCGCCGTCACTGACATCACTGGTGGTGTCGACGATCAGCGTATTGGAGATGAGCGTAACGACAGTGTTGCCGGTTGCCGACAACGCACCGCCAGTCCCTTGTCCGCCACTGTTGCCGTCGTCGAACGTCCAGTCGATTTGTGCCGTGGTGGGAGGTGTTCCGCTGCTGTTGCCGTAGGCAATCTGTTGCATTGCCGAGTTCACTAAGGCGTTGGTGGCGTTGTTGTCGAATGTCAGCAGCAGCGTGCCGCCGCTATTGGTAGTTACCGAGCCGATCGTGGTGGCTCCGACTACCAAGCTGCCGCTTTCAGTTAGAGCACCCAGCGTGCCGGTTTCGCTAAAGACATCGTCCGTGTTCGCGCCGAGGTTGCGAGCAAGCGTCAACGTGGCTCCGTTGAAATCATCGAGTCCCGAAAGCTCTTCGTCGAAGATTTGCACGTCGGCGTCCAGCACCACCGCCGCGCCGCCTTCGACGAATGTAGCAGTTCCGTCCAGCGAGCTGATGAACGCAGAATCGTAACTTTTGTCCAACGAACCGTCGGTATTAAAGCGTGCTACCGCGAAGTTGTCGCTGGCACCCAACGCTCCACCAACCAGAATGAGCCGTTCGTCAGCTTGCAATGCAGCCGCGAGGGCAAAATCGCCGAAAGTGCTCAGTGATGCGGTTACTCGCCCATCAACGTCGAAACTGGTATCCAGCGTACCGTCGGCGTTGTAGCGAACGGCTGCAAAATCCCTTCCGCCGGCACCTTGTGTTTCACCTGCAACGATCAACTTGCCATCCGTTTGAATCAGCAGTGCACTGCCGGAATCTTTAGTGCCCGTAAAATCCGTGGTGGCCAATCCATCGCCACTGAAGGACGTATCCAAAGTACCGTCCGCGTTGTATCGCGCAATGCCAATATCACTGGTGACGCCGGTGTTGCTGACGCCGGCGACGGCAATTTTTCCATCGGACTGAATGCGTACCTCGTAGGCACGATCTGATCCCGCGGAGAGCGAAGTTGTCTGAATGCCATCGCCGCTGAAACTCGTGTCAAGATTACCATCGTCGAGATAACGAAGGACCGCGAAGTCTCCCAGGCCGGTCGTACCAGCAACGACGATCAAGCCGTCGCTTTGCAGAGCCACACTCTCGGCCCTGTTGAAGCCTGACGTTATCGTAGTCTCCTGGATGCCGTCGCCGCTGAAGCTCGAATCGAGCGTACCGTCGTTAAGATAACGAACGACGACGACGGCCGAATTTCCTCCGTTCGACGAATTGCCTACGACAACGATTCTGCCATCGTCCTGCAATGCAATGCCAAAGCCGTATGTATGCGAGGGGCCAATCGGCGTTGTGACGATTCCGTCGCCGCTGAACGTCGTGTCCAAACTTCCATCGGAGTTGTAACGCGCAACGGCAATCTCAAACGCGCTGCCATTGAAACTGTTGCCAGCAACCAGGATTTTTCCATCAGGCTGGATGACAATCGCGTGTCCAAACTCGCTGTTCGCACCGATCGCGGTGGTGACGATACCGCCAGTGCCGAATGACGAATCCAAAGTCCCGTCGGAATGATGCCGGGCCACGACGATGTCATATCCCGTCGCCGAATCAGCCTCGCCCACAACCACGATCTTTCCATCGGCCTGCAGTGCCACGGCGGAAGCGACATCATCAAAGCCGCCTATGTCTATCGTTTGCGTCCCGTCGCCGGGGGCGAATGTGGGCGCATCGTTCATGGAACTGGCAACGACATTTAAAGCAAACTCCGATGTGCTGCCGAAGCCGCTGCCAAGATCTTCCGTTGCGGTAGCCGAAACGAATTCACTAACCGCGACGCTCGCACCGATCGTAACATTAAAGCTTACATCTCCCGAGCCATCGGTGGTGACCGTCGTGTAGCCGAGGTACCGTTCACCTTCGCCAAATCCAGTGCCATCGCCGGCTGCGCTGGCGAAGAATTCAACGCGGTAGTTGCTGGCTGCCGTACTATTAAGGGTGCCCTCAATGCGAATGACTCCCGCACCATCGGTGTCCACCGACGTCAATATTGGGAAGTTCTGCAAGTCGTTAGCACCAGTGTCGACATCGCCAGAATCATTGGCGGTGACGCCGTCGTTTGCTAAATCGATGCCCAAATCTGTGTTTGAATGGATCACATTCTGCAGAATGGCGTTATTGTCGGCGGCGTCTACGTGAAAACTGATGCCGTCGCCCGCGCTATACGCGATCAAGTTGCCCGCACCAACAGCCACACCGCCAATGGTGTTCCCGTTTACACCAGTCCGCATGGAAATGCCGACGTTCATGCCGCCAATTGCGGCGGTTCCCGTGACGTCAGTTCCAATGTAGTTGCCACTAATCGTGTTTCCCGTGACGCCGACTCCGTTCAAAAGCACGCCACCAGGGTTACCCGAGATGATATTTCGCTGGGCAGCCGTCCTTCCACCGATCGTGTTATTTGATGCGGTACCAGAAAATTCGATACCAATATTGAAGTTTGACAGAGCAGCCGAACCAGTCGCATCGAGACCGACAAAGTTGCCGACCATCACGTTATTGGATGCAGTTCCGGCAAAGCTAACGCCATTCGAGTTATTGCCCGAAATGACATTGTGATCCAATGATGTTAAACCGCCGATCAAATTACTCGAGGACCCGACGTTGACTCCGTTGAGCGAATTTCCAAGATCAATCGAACCGGATACGTCCGTTCCGATATAGTTTCCAGCGATCGTGTTCCCGTCCGCACCGACGTCGACTTGAATGCCATCACCACCAAAGTTGTTGATGACGAGCGAGCGAATTGTGCTTCCGTCACTACCGTCGGCCAGCGTCATCCCATCGACGCCCGCACCAGTCAGACTGCCGTCGAGCACGATGACAGGCGAGTTGACAAAGTCTGGCTCTGTGGAGCCATCGATGATGACAGCGTCGCCGATGTCAGGGAGTCCCGCAGCAGAGATGTTGATCGTATGCGGTCCAGCACCAGCGATACTGAAGTGAATCTCATCGGGATTGCCGCCGATGTTGGCTGTGTTGTTCGTCGCGATGATTGCTTCGCGGAGCGAGATGAAGCCATCGGCGCCTCGATTGCCTAAGAGTGCGGCAATGCTGGACGTAGCTGTCAATTTTCGATTGCTATTTCAGATTTTTGAGAATTCTGTTAGTCGATAGGAATGTCAGTCGAGAATCAATCAATAACCGATGTACGTGATGAAACGATCCGGCAACAGGCTGAGGTGAT
>JBLHLE010000383.1:0-6841 GCA_047620805.1 Pirellulaceae bacterium | reverse complement strand
ATCATGGCCGACGATCTGGGCTATGGAGATACCAGTGCTTACGACGGCTGGGTGAAGACGCCGCAACTTGAGCGAATGGCGGCTGCAGGATTGAAGTTCACCGACTTTCACGCCAACAGCTCTGTCTGTAGCCCCACTCGAGCCGGCTTCTTAACGGGCCGCTATCAACAACGAGTCGGCATTGTCGACGTGATTGCTCGACACCTCGAAACACCGGGACTGTATCCCAGCCAATTGACGATCCCCCGCCTACTGAAACAAGCTGGTTACAAAACCGCGTTGTTCGGCAAATGGCACCTCGGCATGGAATCGAAATTCAATCCAACTCATCACGGCTTCGATGAATTCCGCGGGTACCTAGACGGGTACATCGATTACCACTCCCACAAGAACAGCTGGCTCAACGGACTGGAGAAAGAAGATCAACCGGGCTATTCGACGCACGTCATCACCAAGAACGCCGTTGACTTCATCAAACGCAGCGCTCAGAAAGACCCCTTCTTTCTGCTCGTAACTCACGAAGCGGTTCACCTCCCATTTCAGACGCCAGCAGACACGGTCGAAAACCGCAAACCGATTCCCAAAGACCAATTTTGGAGCCGAGATCGAATTCGTCCGAAGTACAAAGTCATGCTGGAAGAAATGGACAAGGGAGTCGGTGAAATTCTCGACGCAGTCGAGCAGACCGGAATCGCCGACAACACATTAATAGTTTTCTTTTCGGATAACGGTGCGATCGGCGCCGGCTCAAACCAACCTTTTCGCGGAGGCAAATTCAGTCATTACGAAGGCGGACACCGCGTTCCCGCTATTGCAGTTTGGCCTGGCAACATTAAGCCTGGCACGAAAACCGATCAGTTGGTAATGGCCTCCGACCTACTCCCCACTTTTGCTCAATTAGCCGACGCCGAAATCCCCCCGACGCGCGAACTCGACGGCGTCAGCGTCGTAGGCGTATTGCAAAATGGCGAATCGCTGCAACCGCGGCAAGTCTTCTTTGGCTACGAACCGAAACTCGGTACAGCCATGCGCGACGGTCCTTGGAAAATGATCGTGAAACAAGAGCGTCTCGAACTCTATAACCTCGCCGATGACATTGGCGAGCGCACGAACCTGGCCGAACAGCTTCCCAAACGTGCCACCGAGATGCACCAAGCGATCACCGAGTGGAAAGCGAAAGTCACTTGGCAGAAGGAAGCTAAATAGAAAAACAAACGGCAAATGCCCCCCTCAAACGACCTAGTGCCTACACCGGTTGACCGTTGAGATATTGAATTGAAGATTGCTTTTTGTTATTTGTTTGAAATTTGCTGCGTGCCTTTTGCCTTCTGCCAACCCGCGCCCTCTGAATAGTCTGGTCGCAACGTCTAGAACGATTCTAAACTGTCCATAGAGGGCGAATTCTGCGGCCTCTTCGCTTGCCGAATGCTATTGTTTCTTAAGAAAGCAACTGTAGCAGAATTGCGGTTTATGGAATCCTTATTGAACAACTTCGATGTGCTCCTCCGCCTGGCGAATGCATGGGCGGGACCAGCGACTCGTTTGTGGCCCTGCTACTTGCTGACCATGATCGGCATGTGCTACCTGCTGTATCGCCGTGCCAAGTCTGTTCGCTCCTTCTTCAATTGGGCATTTCCCGCCGAGATTTACTTTCACAAGTCGCATTTCGTCGACATCAAGTTGTTCTTCGTCAGTCGAATTTTATCTCTCCTGGGTCTTTTTAATACCGTCGCCATCACCGTTTTTGTTGCGACGAGTGTGATGACGCTAGTTGGCGGACAACAGGCACCGGATGCCACGCTCCACCCGGCATGGATCGCTATGCTCATGGTGCTGGCCAACGACTTCGGTGTTTACTGGGTGCATCGAGTACATCACGAGACCAGAACACTCTGGCCTTTCCACGCAGTGCATCATAGCGCCGAGGTCCTCACGCCGGTGACGGTCTATCGCAAACATCCGCTGTACGACATTTTCTCGTCGAGTACTCGCGGATTGGTCATGGGCTTGCTCGAAGCAATTATGCTGGGCCTGTTCGTTGGCAAAGTTGAATTCACGACGATCGCGGGCATCAACGCGGGCTATGCGCTGTTTAATCTGCTTGGCTCCAACTTTCGCCACACTCACATCTGGCTGAGCTACGGTCGCGTGTTGGAACACATTCTTATTTCTCCCGCACAACATCAGATTCATCACTCGATTGACCACAAGCATTACAACACTAATTACGGCGAGATCTTTGCGATCTGGGATTGGATGTTCGGCACACTCTACATTCCGGCAGCTCGAGAAGATTTGGAATTCGGATTGTCGGACGAAAACGGCAAGCGTATTTCACAGCCACACGCCACACTCACCCAAGCGCTTATTGTTCCGTTCCAGGAGAGCTTGCAGAGTTTCCGACGTCGTCCCGTATCTGGCCAAGATTCGGACACATCTCCAGAATCGACACAAGCATGATCGGTCCTCGCTTATCGACGTACCTGGACTTACTCCGTCTGTTGGCGGCCGTCGTCGTTTTGCTCTCGCACTTGGCGTACGAGCGATTTACGGACGGTGCGTATCTGGCGATCCGCCAGTTTAATTTGGGTAGCGACGCGGTAGTCGTTTTCTTCGTCCTTTCAGGATTCGTGATCGCCCATACGGCGCGGGCCAAGGACGGCAATATCGGTCAGTACTTTTTCAATCGCGCGACACGAATCTACTCCGTCGCCATTCCCGCTATCCTGCTGACGTTTATTCTCGACCGCAACGGTGCTGCAGCGAACTTTCAAGCCTACAACGGTTGGTGGTACAATCCTGCGTCCCTCGGTGAAATGTTGTTAATGGGAACTAGCTTCTGTAGCGAGTGGAATATCAACGGTTTTCGACTGGGCACCAACGGTCCTTATTGGTCGTTAAGTTACGAAGTCGCCTACTATGTTCTTTTCGCGATTGCGTTCTACTTGCGTGGATTCCGTCGCGTAGCTTGGCTAGCTATCGCCATTGTCGTTGCAGGTCCAAAGATCTTGCTGCTCACGCCTGTTTGGCTAATGGGAGTTGCTCTATACCACGTGCTGAATACTGCGAACGGCAAGCAGTCTACGATTAACATTGGCTGGCTATTTGCTATCGCACCGGCAGTGCTATATCTCGCGGCGCTGACCGCTGGAATGCCCAAATCCATAATGTCTTTTAGTCACACAATTCTTTCGCCGAGCGTTGTCCAAAGTTTGCGATTCTCGGATGAATTCATTTGGAACGCCGTTGTTGGACTGCTATTTTCCGTCCATCTATTTGGAGTCGCAACAATCGTGCGAAGCGGGGTCCCAAATCCCAGAACGTCGAAGAGCATCAAATGGTTGGCAGGTGCGAGCTTCTCACTTTATCTCGTCCACTATCCTGTCATTCAGTACGTCGATGCAGTTCTTCCAGAAACCATGATCACCGAGTTGCGACACGGCATTTTACTACTGGTGACAGTCGTAGTTTGCTTCGCGTTTGCCGAGCTCTTTGAACGCCGCCTGGGCGCCTTTCGCCGCTTCTGCA
The DNA here is from genome assembly GCA_047620805.1 of Pirellulaceae bacterium. GTDB lineage: Bacteria > Planctomycetota > Planctomycetia > Pirellulales > Pirellulaceae > JBLHLE01. The sequence continues at coordinate 3,313 of JBLHLE010000383.1, read as the reverse complement.
CAACCTCCTTCGCGCGAGTTGGGCTCGCGGTTGGTCGTCGCAGGGAACCCGTTTGATGCTTGCAACATCTTCATCAATCCTAAGAAACATGCAAGATAACTTGCGTCCCACGGTTTAGAACACCAAAACCAAAATCTCCCCATACAACGTCAGAATTTGGTACGATGTGGAGTCTTCCAACAAACATAAACCGCTGTGTACCTGGAGTTCCCCAATGAGTCGATTCGCCGCACTTACGTTATCTCTTCTCGTCGCCTCCATGTTTTCTGCGCCATCGATCGCGGCAGAAACCAAAGGCAAGAGTCTGTTCAACGGGAAGGACCTTACCGGATGGCACATCGACGTTCCGCATTTGGACAAAAATCCAGATGCGACGAAGCCGTTCTTAGTCCGCAACGGAATGCTTGTCAGTCTTGGCAATCCAAACGGCCACGTTATCACGGACGCGGTATATGAAAACTATCGCCTGGAAGTTCAGTATCGCTTTGTCGGCAAAGCTGGAAACTGCGGAGTCCTTGTCCACGCGTCGACCCCTCGCGCTCTTTACAAGATGTTCCCCAAGTCGATCGAAGTTCAGATGTTTTCCGGCAATGCAGGTGACTTCTGGTGCATCGTGGAAGACATCACCGTTACCGACATGGAAAAACGTCGCGGCCCTATGAAGAACTGGGGTGTCACCGAAGGCAAAGCCCGTCGCATTCTTAATCTCACCGATGGTTCGGAGAATCCCGTCGGCAAGTGGAACACGATGGTAATCGAATGTGTTGGCAGCAGCGTCAAAGCATGGGTGAATGACGACTTGGTAAATCACGGCACCAACTGCACCGCCAGCAAAGGCAACATCGCCTTACAAGCCGAAGGCGTCGAAGTAGAGTTCCGCAAGATTGAACTCACACCGATCAAAGAGCTACCCAAATAGTTCCGGGCCCGGCTGCGCTTCGCGCAGATAGCTACGACGACCAGATCTCTTGCACTTACGAAGCTTTCTTCGTGTTGTTCGGCAACCCAGTATGTGTAGCGGCCGGTCAACTTGACACTGATTTTCCCACCCCTTAGGTTGTCGGATCCGATTACTAGCCCCCAAGGAGAATACGATGCAGCATCGTGAAATACTGAGTCGTCTGTCTACACTCACTCTACTGAGCACACTTGGATTCCTGAGTTTAACTATGATTGCAACAGCATCCGCGGAAATCTATGAACTGCGAACTTACACCACCAACGATGGCAAGCTCGCTGCTTTGAATGCCCGCTTCCGGGACCACACTGTCAAGTTGTTTGACAAGCACGGCATGGGGTCAGTTGGATATTGGGTACCTACCAGCGAACCGAATTCAAAGAACACGCTGATCTATGTTCTCAAACACAAAAGCCGCGAAGCGGCCAAGGCCTCGTGGAGGGCTTTTATCTCCGATCCCGCTTGGAAGAAAGTCGCCAAGGAATCTCAAATAGACGGTCAAATTCTGGCCAAGGCTCCCGAGTCGGTTTATATGAACGCGACAGATTACACTCCTGAGTATGCCGAAAAGAAGAGCGACGATGCCGTCTTCGAGTTGCGAATCTACCGCACGAACGAAGGCCAGCTAAAGAACCTGGATGCTCGTTTCCGCGACAACACGATTCGCATCTTCAATCGCCACGGCATGAAGTCCGTCGCCTACTGGCACCCCGCCGACGAACCGAGTTCGAAGGACACACTCATCTACATCATTCGACACGATAGCGCCGAAGCTGCCAAAAAGTCATGGGATAGTTTCCGAGCCGACGAGGAATGGAAGAAGGTCGCGGAAGAATCACAGAAGGACGGCAAGTTTCTTCGCGAAGCGCCCGAGTCCATCTACATGAATGCAACGGATTACTCCGAAATCCGTTGAGTGACTTGTTCAATCAAATAATCGACGGCGAGCGTCTGTTTCTGTGATTAACACATTGACAGCTCGCCGTTATTTTCGCGCACTCAAACCTTAACTCCGGCCAGTGTGGCCCATCTCAATTAGCTCTGAGTCCAGGCATGTCAAAGAGAAAACCTGAATTCCGTATCCGGCATTATGGAGTCTATTCGCAGTGGGATTCCAAGTCCAAAGATCTGCCGAAGTTTGTGAAATTGACCACTCAAATTCCCGCTGAGATCGATATCGAATTTGGATTTATCGCCAACATAAAGTGGGCCAAGAACCAAGAGCTTTACTACTGCATCGATCATCCGGGCATCTTGGATGCCGAGGGAAATCGCCGCCCGCCGTTCGACGGCACAGTGTTTATCAAGACGAATGATTGGGACTTCTACCTGGGCGACACGATCTGGGAACCCCTCTCCGATAAGTTGGGGAACTGGCAACTGACTTTGGAGTTGGCTGGCAAAGTCATTGCCGACAAGACGTTTGAGGTTTTCACTGAGAACGGCAGCGGCGACTAAAAAGAGCAACGGACGATGGTTTATCAATAAACAAAGATCAAGCACCGACTACCAAACAAAGTACAAGGTTCAATGCACCCCAAGCCGACGATATCGATGGCACTTTCGCACCCGGCTCGATCGAAATCAGTGGGAGCGTAAATGTGCGATTCGCGACTGAATAGGGGCGAAAGGCGACGTAAATCCCATAGTCGCCTTCCGCTCCGCCGGAATTGCGTCCTTGTTGAGTCAGATGTATTCGTATGACTCACGATTTTTGATTTCCCCCCTGACCCCTCGCCGTGAAATGCCGCGTTAATTTTGCTGACACGGATGCGGATTTGGCGGCATTCACGTGGAGGGGCACTAGAGCGGGCGAAGCACTTGAAATACTGTTTTCCTAAAAAACTGCCGGCCTAGGAGCCAAATGCGACTTTTATGGGCCCTGCACGCTCGCGTTCTCAAGCGGGGAAACTGCGGCAGTTAATAGCGTGGTCCGTCTGGGCCAAGCGGATGGAATTGGCCGAACCCCACCCGCCGCTGACACGTCGACCTCGCGTAGGAAGAACGCAATTCTGGCCGAGCGGAAGGCGACTATGCCTCACCGACAACGCTTCTTTCTCTGCTCAGACCGACACTTTGTCCAATAATTCCCAACATGAGTTCCCAACATGAGTTCCCAACATGAATTTCCCGACCCGCAAATATGCGTACGTGTTGTACTGCATCGTACGCTAAAATAAACCGCGACAGATGAACTCATCAATGGCACTTCCATCCGCAAAAGGCGACTTCCATGGTTCAATTATTTGGTCGGGACTGCAAACTCTGGATCTTGTTTATCTGCCTCTCTCTTTACACTTGCGAAGCTACTAGCCAACAGAACGAATTGACCAATAAATTTGATGCGCCGAGAAG
>JBLHLE010000382.1:0-6842 GCA_047620805.1 Pirellulaceae bacterium | reverse complement strand
GATGGTCTCGTCTTCTTCGAAACCCGGCTCGCGCAATTCAACGTGCAAATCTACCCAACCCGGTGAGACAATCTTGCCAGTGACGTCGACGACAATCACATTCCCAGCGGCCGATTCCCCGCTCAGAGATGATTCATTGACATCCAGTCCCGCAATCTTGCCATGTTCGATCAACAAGTTTGTAACTCGGTCGATTCCCTGGCTGGGATCGACGACTCGTCCGTTTTTGAGCAGTATTGATGTCATTCTGCCGCTCCCGCTTTGCAAACCAGCCACAACACCGCCATGCGAACTGCCAAGCCATTGGTTACTTGATCGAGGATCACCGAATGTGGTCCATCTGCGACTTCGGGAGTTACTTCCACACCGCGGTTGATGGGCCCAGGCGCCATGATGAGGATGTCGTCCTTCGCTTTCGCCATCCGCTCGCGGTTCATTGCATACAGTAAAGCGTATTCACGAACCGAAGGGAACGGACGAGTATACTGTCGCTCGAACTGAATCCGCAGCAAATTCAGCACGTCGCACCGCGCCACAATGTCGTCCAGACTGTAGGCGACCTCAACTCCCAGTTTCTCCCACAAGGGAGAGACCAATGTTGACGGACCGCAAACGATTACATGAGCTCCGAGTTTCTTTAGGCCCCAGATGTTCGAGCGGGCCGTTCGGCTGTGCGCAATATCGCCCACCAGTGCAACTGTCTTGCCCTCAATACTGCCGCGATGCCGGCGAATCGTCAGCATGTCGAGCAGGCCCTGAGTCGGATGTTCGTGAGGTCCGTCGCCAGCATTGACAACTCCGACGCCGAGATTTTCGGCCAACAACTTGGGCGTGCCTGGCGTGCGATGTCGCACCACGACGGCGTCCACGTTCATCGCTTCGATGTTCTTTGCTGTATCAATAAAGGTCTCGCCCTTGGAAAGACTACTGCCCGAGGACGTGAAGTCGATGGTGTCGGCTCCGAGACGTTTTGCAGCGAGTCCAAAACTTGTCCGCGTTCGCGTAGAATTCTCAAAAAAGAGATTTGCGATCGTATGGCCTGTAAGCAAATCGAGCTTAGTTTTGCAGTTGTCGGTATCGCTGCGGAGTTGCTCCGCTGTATCCAAAATCGTGACGATTTCTTCCCGACTCAAGCTCTCTAAATCCAAGAGATGACGACGCGTCCACGTCGCCGCGTTCTTTTCGATATCCACGACTTGGGTACTCATTGAGGGTTCCGCAGCAGAGAAGCACGTCAAACACGATGAATTATTCGATCGACCCAGTAATTTCAAGGCTCACAGTCGGTTGAGTTTACATACATCGCAAGGAATGCGGCGAAGGCAGTTTGGTGTGTACGGTCGACCTATTTCAGCCGTCCTTTGGCACAAATTCCGCCGAATTCTATCAGGTCGCCGCGCCGCGCTCTGGGTGATTCTATCACCCTCAATTCAACCTGCAACCGTCGAGCCTCAAAGCTGTGGCAACTGTCGCACACTTTCTTCCCTAATTATTCCGCGACGGCACAGCCGGGCGTCATGAGATTCCCAACCACAGAGATTCCCAACCACAGAGATTCCCAACCACAGAGATTCCCAACCACAGAGATTCCCAACCACAGAGATTCCCAACCACAGAGATTGGCGCTGCTTTGGCGAGTAAGGTCGTTACAATGCAGCCATAGACGGCAGACTACCATCCCAGTCGCCAACGGACTGACGGCAAGAGACGGTCTGAAACTGAGTTTCCTCCGATTCCCTAAATAACGATTCTTCATACGGGCTCGCCATGCATAAGATCCTACTCGTCGGCAAATCCAAAGAAGACACTGAGCAATGGCGGGCTTGGCTGTGCGATTCCGCTGAGGTAGTAACTGAAGTCGAAGAAAGTGACGTCGTCGAAGTCGTTGTGACCGATCAGCTTCCGCTTCCTGCTCACTTGGCAACACAACAAGCACTCCAACACGCGGGCAAAATCTTCGTCGGACCAGATCGCGCTCAAACCGATTCCCTGCCCGAAATCCAAATCCCCTTCCCCACTCAACGCGAACTTCAAATCGCCGCTGGGCTCGTCGCGCAACTCGCTTTCCTGCGACGCAGCAACCAACAGTCGATTCTCGATACGAGTCGTTGGATGCGCCTAGCTCAGTCCGATCCGCTGACACAACTACCGAACCGGCGAGTCTGGGAGTCCACGATCAAGAACCTGGCGCCAGATGAAACAGCCTGGATCCTACTACTCGATATCGACAACCTGAAAGAGATCAACGACCGTCTCGGCCACACCGTCGGCAGCGAAGTCCTCCGCCAGACCGCGAACGCCCTGCAAGTTGCCACTCGACACGATGACTTGGTTGCTCGCCTGGGCGGCGACGAATTCGGTATCCTCTTGCGACATCTCGATGAGGAATTTGCCGACGACACCGTCGAGCGGATTCGGCAAGCCGTCTGCAACGCTGGTGAAAATCCCGCCCGCACCGCAACCGTAGGCTACGCCGTCCCCAACTCCAAGGCGACCCATTGGCCAACCATCATCGAACTGGCCGACCAAGCGCTGATCAAAGCCAAGTCCGAAGGCAAAAATCGCGCCCGAGCAGGTGAACAATAACCGCTTCGTACCTCCCCGGTCGCTGCGCTGATGGGCAGCGGGAAAACTCCACTTCTCAAAACTCAGCTTCGCCGGCGGCCTCGTCTTTTGAATCCTGACACATTTCGTGGGTCCATCCGTTGACGCGACACGCTGGCATCGCTGCCCTTAACTGGTTGTAGTATTTCCCTTCAATCCGGTGCTCAGAATCACCATTTGTCGAACCTATTCCGAGCTCCTGCAGCTGCGGAAGTTCAGGTAGCATCCGTACGATTCCCGGTCCGGTGATGGCGGTCCCATAGAGACGTAGTGTGGTCAAACCCTTGAGTCTCACGATATGGTCGAGATCGCGATCTGATACGCTCGTGCCCGAAAGATCGAGAGTTTGCAGATTTCGCAACCGACTCAGAAAGCTAAGGTCCTTTCCATCGCTGCCCATATTCAGCAGCGATAACTCAACTAATCGGTCGAGGTCACCGATAGAATTCCAGCCCGCCGCCGATAGTTCGCTATCATTGCAACGAAGCACATCGATCGTGTGAATATTCGAAACCGACTCCATCGTCAGATCATCAATGTGTCCGCTTGGAAGCTCCGCTTTCACGACGATCTCAGAGCCAAGAAGTCGCCAATGCGATGGCGGGCGCGAAAACCGCATAGGGAACGGCGAGTGGTCTTCTTCATACAGCCACTTTTGCGTTTCATTTTCGGTTATTAGTTTTCTGGGACCTCGACGTATCGGCGAAAGCAGCAAACGTAAGCCAGTTTCTCGTTCTGCTACGGTTCCAAGCGATACCCCAGCATCGCGCGCTGCCGAAATCGCTGAGCGGTAATTGTCGCGCCACAATCGCCATCCGCCGAACGCCACGACGATCATAGTGAACCCAAAGAAGAAAATCCGAAGTGTGTATCGTGGCATTTTCATTGGCGAACCCGACGTTCCCATTTTCGTCCTAAGAGAGCAATTGTTTTGGTAGTTATGTTGAGAATCACGATTCGACGTTTTCGTTTGATTCGAATAACACCTCAAATATGGCCGTCGTATTCCAATTCGCTAGCGGGTAAAGCGACACGGACGGACTGCTTGGATTTCTGGCGCGACCCAGTGTATCTGGCGCCACTAAACGATTTCTTCGGTAGCTCCCCACAATACCGTTGACCACTCCCCCAAGAAATCTCGGTGCTATCTTGCTAGCACCCTAAACTGAAAATCTTAGGCAGTTTGATTCAAGCAATCGTAAAGGCATGCCGATTGTCCATAGTAACCAGGGAAAGATGCGGAAACTTTGCGGCCTGCCGGATTGATTTCGCTAAACACGAATCACAAGGAGGTGATTTCATGCGTACTCGTTATTCGACTTTCTGCCTTACTGCTCTGAGCATGGCGATGCTCTTCAGCGGTTGCAGTTCTTTGCAGATTTCTGCCCCTAGCACTGGCGATACCGACCAGATGGCGGCGAACAACCAAACCAACATCATTGTGGTTAAGAAGAGCGCTAACAAAGAGCCTGTGGCAACCACAATTCCGCACAACCCTGCGATGGTTGTCGACGAAGCTCTGGAGAAATCCGGAGGTAAAAACTGGTTTGGGAGAGCAAAAATCCAAATCGTACGCAACTCGCAAGTCGGTGAGAAGTTGAAAATGGATGTCGAGTACAACAATTCAAGCAAGCAGGTCGAGCCGTTGTATGATTATGCATTGCGAGCAGGCGATCGCGTCATTGTCGAAGAAGACAACAGCAACGCGTTGACAGACTTAATCGATCAACTCAACCCACTCTAATGCTGCTGCTGGGAACGAGTCCATTTCGCAGGTCGTGGGACTTGATGTCAAACAGGCAACTGATGACTGAGAGGGCGACAACCACGACTTAGCCATTGAGTAGATTGCGATGCAACCAGGGAGGTTCAGCAGGCGGTGCAACGTCGCGGTCGGCTGGTATGTGTAGCGATAAACACAATCCAAGATGTCTTGTCCATTGAATGTTCGCGGAATCGCGAAACTAGCCTGCGAATCTTTTAATTCTTTGGCGTTGCTCAAGTATGCCTACTGCGTTGTGCTCACCCGCCAACGGGAGCTGAAGAACCATCCCATTGCCAGCAGCAAGACGACATTCAAGGCAATTGTAAACAGCGCGTAGTTCAACACGGCAAACCAATTTCCAGGATCCGGAAACTCGTTGCCTGAGAATTCGACAACCAGCGGCACTTCAAATGCAGCCGCAAAAGGACTTGTCATTCCTAGCAGTTGCACAATCTCGGTCCCAGGGGCACTCGGGAAGAATGTCTTGGCAAAGAAAAGTGCGGCTAGGGGAGCACAAAACAACACGACCACAATCAGATAACTCATCATCAAACTGACCGATGTTTTGTGATTGATCACGGAGCAAAACAGCGCGACCATCGCCGTCGTTAAACAGGTCGCCAGCACGATCAACAGATAAGCGATAACTGCGAAAGGGTTCATCCAATAGGTCGCGACCATGATGCAAGCCAACAAAACAGGCCACAGCAAAAACATGGTCAGCACGGTAGACACCCGCAAACTGGCAATCAACTTTCCCGACAGAATCTGCCACGGTGTGATTGCAGTCGTCAACAACAAATCCAACGTCTCGCGTTCGCGTTCACCCGTGACACTCCCCGCGGAAAACACGGGGCCGACTAACATATTGAACAGCACGACGTAGCCGATGTACCAAGGTGCGTGCACCGGCATGATGTACAGACAGAAAGCCATCAGCGGAATGGCCAATAACATACTGACTTGAATTACCAGCCGCAGCATCAACGTGCCTTGGCTAAAGATCTCGCTGCGAATTTCTTTGTCGTAGACGGGATTCACATTGTCTTCCATCAAGTCATCGCGTTTAGCCGGAGCAAACAACTTGTCGGGAAACTGATCGCGCTGAATCACCAACCCAACTGCCTGCTGAGATTCTTCCTCCAAATCGACAACTTCTTTGCCTTCGCTGCCGACGTCCGGTGGATGCAGCAACCGCGAGCTTGTATTGACCAATAAGACTACGCAGATAACGGCGCCCATCGCGGGTAACATCACGACGGTAAAGACGAGTCGGGCGGCTGCCATGTCCTGCATCAGGTACCACACTAATACGCCGGCGATCGCCAAGGGAAGAATCAACAGATACGACACAACGAGAGAAGCAGCCGTTCGCGCAAAGTAACTACTACAGGCAATGCTGATGGCACCAAAAGTAATCACAGCGACGATCAAGCCGACATAAGCCGCCAACACTTCGTAGAGCGAAACACCGCCGAGCGGCAAACAGAGCATCACAATCGGCAACGAGGAAAACACCAGCACCGCGATGTGGGTCAGCGAAGCGATCATCTTCCCCAGTACGATTGCGAATGGACGCAGCGGACTGGCTAACAACATTTCGTATGTCTTGCGTTCCTTTTCGCCGGTAATCGCACCCGCCGCGAAACTCGGCGCCATCATGGAAGCCAAAACGAATTGACCAATAAAGAACAGGTCGACCAATTGGCGCGCTTTGCCCTGGTCACTTCCGGACAGATCGAGATGCGTATCCTGAGGCCAAGCAAAGTAAACCACGGCCGCCAACAGGCATTGGTAAACCAGCAGCAAAATAAACGATCGAGGCGTACGGAGATTGACCAACAGTTCTCTTTGGAGAACCGGATTTTCAAATAGATACATAGACGAGTTACTCTCTGACCTTCCGTCTCAAAGCCTGCCAGCCCCGAACTAACTGGCGCAAGTTCAAATCGCCGTTAGAATTGGTGTCCTGTTTGGCGGCTAGCCCGTGGCCGTATTCTATACGTTTCAGCGATACACAAACCAGATACACAAACCAGAAGTACAAATCAGAAGCCCCTTGTGAAATAGAGTCGTCGAAGTCAAAATGTCAGAGTCAAAATGGGGGGACCTTGGTCATGCCAATCCTCTTCCGTAACTGAAAACCACAGGATCGAAGCGATGCCAAGTTGTGTATTAGCGTATTCCGGCGGACTGGACACCTCCGTAATTTTGGGATGGCTGCGCGACGAAGGATACGACGTGCACGCAGTTTATGTCGATTTAGGCCAGCCTGGCGAAGACCGCGCAGCGATCCTCAAGAAGGCGGAAGACTGCGGTGCTCTATCATCTCGAATTATCGACGCTCAAGAAGAAATGTGTCGAGATTTTGCTTTTCCTGTTCTGCAATGGCAGGCCAAATATGAAAGCATCTACTTGTTGGGTACTTCCATCGCCCGCCCGTTGATCTCAAAAGTCTGCCTTCAAGTCGCTC
>JBLHLE010000381.1:0-6844 GCA_047620805.1 Pirellulaceae bacterium | reverse complement strand
AAGATTGTGGACGATAAGGAGGACACGGGCAAGAAGAAAGGCGACGAGCCTAATAGCGCAGGTCAACAGGAATCAAACGGCGACGAAGCCGAAGAAGCCAAACCTGCTCCGAAGAAAGTGGCTGATCCAGTTGGCGATTTGGAGTAGGTTTTACAATCCGGCTCTCAACCGATCCAATTAAACCAGATAAAACTGACGGGACCGGCGATCGCGCCAATTACTGTTCCGATCGTGCCCAGCCAAAAACCCCAAGTCGTACTTGCTCGCTGATCATTTGGCATGGCGCCGGCCCGCATGGCGTTTAAGTCGTTGTATCCCATGATGGCTGCGGGTAAACACAGCGAAATACCGAGTGTAAACAGCGAGATGCTGAGAATCGGCCACAAGTACCAGGAGAGGAATCCCAAAGCAGGGACGATCCAACTCGCCACGCCCGCGAGTACCAAGAGCAACCCCCACGACAAAACGAACACCGTCTTGCCGCGAGATTTGAGCGTGGGGACGACGTCATTAACATTAAGCAGTGGACCGCCTTCGCTGGCGATTGGCGTCGACAACAAGTTATTTCGCGGCAGAGCCTCAGCCTCTACGTCCTTGCCGTCGGAGAAGATATTTTCTCCCGCTGCGTCGCGAATACCCTGAAGCCGTGGAATGTTGGGTTCGTCGGTGGGCCGTTGGTTCATTCGCATTTACCCACGCGACAGTGGTTGAGCATCTCGGCAGGAGTCGAAACGTAACTCGTATAGAACGGACCGAACTCCGCGTATCTAGCACTCGCCTCGTCGAATCGCATCTTGTAAACGATTTCAGTGAGGAACGCAGGATTGCGACCCCAGAGCGTAACTCCCCATTCCCAGTCCTCCAATCCGACCCCCACCGAAATCAATTGCGAAACTTTTCCGGCGAACATCATACCGCTTTTGGCGTGTTCTGCCATCAGCTCATTTCGTTTGCTGAAGGGGACCATGAACCAGTTTTCGCCAACTTCACGCTTCTTATTCATCGGGTAGAAGCATGTGGCAGGGTAGGGGGGGAAGTCAGGCGTAAGCCTTTGCTTGCGCATCATTGGCTCGCGCTGTTCGTATGCTTTCAGCTTCGCTTCGTAAGCAGGTGTTCCGGGCACCTCACCCTCTCGAACCAATCGCCCAGCGTATTGTTCTAGCGAGGGAACGTATTCGGAAATCTCGGTTATCGAAACGAAGGAATATGTGCACTTAAGCGCTGGCCCCAAGGAACTGGCCTTCAAGTCCTGATGGACGGAGTCTACTTTCAACGGACATGGATCCATGATCATCAGTCCAAAGTCCGCTTTTCCGCCACTGACGATGCTGGTCTGAAGCCTTTTGGGAGCACTCTCGCGATCGCTATTGAGGATCTGTTCGAGCGAGCTTCGCCCGGCCGCGATTTGGTCGCCGCTCATATGACTGAGAACGCCTCGATCAAACTCGTAATAAATATGTGTGCAATGCCACCCTTCATTGGGTGTTAGGGAGTTTTCGATAGGTGGGCCGGCAGGCGGTCGCATGGTATTCTCCTTGCGGTTCGGATCAGTTTCTAAGTCCGTATGATAACAACCCCGTTCGCCATCGAGAAAGGGCCACCGTGAGAAAGGGCACAGCGAGAAAGCTGGCAACTAGCGAAACGGCGGCGATATTGCTATCTTTTCACGCGAGACCGCTGTATTGTGATCGCTGACGGCGGCAAATATAATTGCACGGCGGCGATTCTGCCCGCCTCCGCTGTCTCCCGCTCACTTCACTCGCTCGAGCTATTTTCTTCTCTACAACCCGATACGGAGTATCTGCCACATGCCCCAAAATTATCACCTCGCCTTCGTATGTGTTCTGAGTTGTCTTATTGGGAACGCTCGCGCCGATTGGCCACAGTTTCGGGGACTCAACGGTGATGGGGTGGCGACACAAGCCGATCCGCCCATTCGTTGGAACGCGAAAGAGAATTCTAAGTGGTCCGTCGACATCGCTGGAAAGGGCTGGTCGTCACCAGTCGTGTTGGACAATCAAGTTTGGGTTACTACGGCGGTGGAACACAAACCTACCGAAACGCAAATTAAGGAACAGCAGAAAAAGACGGGACTGACAGACAAGCAGTTCGCCCAAAGAAATATCGCAGGCTCGCTTACGCTGCGGGCGATTTGCCTTGATGCAAAGACGGGCAAAGCTATTCACGACCTGGAATTGTTCCATGTCGAATCGCCCGATGCCATTCACACGCTCAACAGTTACGCTTCTCCCACGCCCTACATCGAAAAAGGCCGAGTCTACATCCACTTTGGAGCGAACGGCACCGCCTGTGTGGACACTCGAACAGGCGAAGTGGTTTGGAGTCGTGCGATTCCACTATTTCACTCCGTAGGCGCTGGCAGTTCGCCCGAATTCTTCGAGGACCTACTGATCTTGGTGTGCGACGGAGTGCACTCGCAATTTGTCATCGCTCTCGACAAGGGGACCGGCGAAACAGTTTGGAAGACTCCGCGTCCGGAAATTCGCAACACTGACGGCGAACATCGAAAAGCGTTTTCGACACCCCTTCTGATTCATCGCGATGGCCAGCCACAACTAATCTCGATCGGTGCTCAATGGCTGGTCTCCTACGACCCTCGTACTGGCAAGGAAATTTGGCGAGTTGACCACGGCGCAGGATTCTCTAACGTGGCTCGCCCCATATTCGCCGATGGCGTCGTCTACGTTTCCACTGGATTTGGAAAACCAGAATTGTGGGCCGTTCGAGTCGATGGGACCGGAGACGTTTCAGGGTCACACGTACTGTGGAAAGAGACTTCGCAAATTCCGGCCAAACCATCTCCGCTGATCTATGACGGAAAAATTTACGTACTCAGCGATTCCGGTATCCTCACTTGCCTCAACGCCAAGGACGGAAAGTCCGTGTGGCGCGAGCGAATCGGCGGCAATTATTCCGCTTCACCAGCGCTAATCGGCAAGCAGGTCTACCTGATGAGTCACGAGGGAACAGTCACGGTATTCGCACCTGGTGCCCAATACAAAGAACTGGCAAAGTTTGAATTGGAAGAGCAAATCATGGCGTCACCTGCCGTCGCCGGCGATGACATTATCTTGCGTGCCGGCGATAAGCTTTCCCGCGTGGGCAAGTAAACGACATTCGCTCCATGATCAAGACAAAAAGCCACGTGCACAAGCACGTGGCTTTCTTCGTTAAATAATTTGTGTCAGCTTCAAACGCAAAACTGAATTCGCTATTCAGTGGCAGCGGGTTTAGGAGCGAACAATGGCTCTTGCCCGAGACCGCGGTGAGCAACGGTAAGTTGCCCGGTGTGCATTCCCTCGTGGTAAGTTGCGAAAATTAGCAGCTGGCCGAGCGCTGGAGCGCCGGCTATTGGACTCGATTCTTCCGGCCCCGGTCCCGGAGCGGACAACTCTTCTTCGCTTAACTCGTCGAGCACCTTCATTAAATTCTCGCGACGATCGCGAAAGTAAGCGAGGACCTCATCTTTGTCAGGGTACTTGGAGCGGTCGTCTTGTAATTCGCTGCCATACCAAAACAATTCGTCATAGCCGTCCGGTTTGCTCCCCGTCGACTCGCGGAACTTGGAGGCGAACATATTGTCCGCCAACGCGAGATGACCAATTACCCACAAAGCGTGATTGGCTTTGTCATGAGATTGATAGAACCAGTCGTTCTCCGTCTTGAATGATTCCAGCAGTTGCTCAGTCAGCCAGCGTGCACGTTCGAGCGAGTACTTCGCGTGTGCCTTGAAATCCATCCTGCTTCCCCATCTGATTGAATCCGAAAATTAGTACCTGCAACGGTGTTATTTATAACGGGATAGACGCAGTCGGCAAAGACTCCACGAGAGAAATCCCGGGCAGCATGTGAGCTGTCGTACACGAAGATTTCCAGAACGGATTACATACTTAGTTGAACTGGCCGCGACTTCCACGGCATCGCCGCGAGGTAAGGTGGTGTGGAGAAGTCGCGAGACTAGGGGGGCAGGCCGCTTGCGGGAATTGGACTTGTCAACGCAAAAATGTCAACTGACACTTTCTGACAAATCGTCCACCAGACGCATGAGGACTTCGCGAGTTATATCCGCGGGGATGGCAGTTCGAGGCTCTCCGACGATCTTTTCGAAACGCCTTAAAGCGATACTGCCACCCTCCTGCAGAGTAAGCTCGTAATACTGCGTTTTCGTATCCTCTTTCCGCGGCGGGTTGGAGCGCAATTGGGCGACCATCGCGTCGATGTCGAATTCGATGGGAACAATCGGCTCCATCAGGTAACTCAGCTTTCCAGAGAGGGCAGCGGAGATCTCGCGAAGCCGTTCTTTGGTGAGGCCCGCGAGCGACTTGGAGTGCACTTCCAACCGCGCCAGTCGGCAGCCAATTGAATTGGTCTCCAGCACAACACACTGGAGCGACTGTCGATCGCCCTTGACGTTCAGTTGAGCGCCGGTAGGTTGTGTAGGCGTTTTTGTAATCGACTTGAGTTGGTCGAGTAAGGCTTTTGATAACTTCATCACTCACCTCCGCATCGTTGAAGCGACTCAGCAAAAAAGGACGGACTTCACCGGCGATTTCTCCAATCCGTTCAACGATGTTCTTTAGGTTTCTTCTACTTCCGCTAAGTCTTCGTTCGTTGTTTCCATGGAATGTTGTGTCCCATCGAATCTCAATACGCTCACCTTGTCATCCAGCACGGTTTCAATATGGATCGGGCGATTCCACAGGGTGCATAGATTGGAAAGGGTGTCCTTGGCGTAATCCAACTTGAGTTCCACACCCTGGAAGTCGTGTTTGAGGTACAGTTCACCGCGATTTTTGTAATTGCCGTCAAGTACGCTAATGGATGGTCGACCGCGGTTGGTTAGGTTGAATAACAGCTGCTGCTTAATTTGTTCGAACTGCCGGCTCTCGATCTCGTAATATCCACTATGTCCGTTGTATCCGAATGAGAACATGTTGTGCCGACGACAGAAATCGAGCGTCAAGAATTCATCGATGAACGTCAGGTCGTTGTGAATCTGACGAACTTCGAATATCTTTTCTCGACCGCGGCCTTCCTGCGTATTCCAGTTTTTCTTCTCGGCCATGTCGTCGCAGTTCTCGTAATCCTCGCCGTGGCAACCTCGGTTCCAGCGATCCTCAATGTCGCGGAACAACTCGAGGCCAAGCTTGTAGGGATTCAGCCGGGTGGACGAGGTGGCCAAAGTGCCAGCGCAGTGATCGGCGTAGCAAATGATGTCGTGAGCTTCGATACCGTGCCGCGTCATGATGGTTGAGTGCCAAAAAGTGGCCCAACCCTCGTTCATGATCTTTGTCTGTCCTTGCGGAGCAAAATAGTAGGCCTCGTCGCGTATAATCGACAAGACGTCGGCCTGCCACGGATTCAACGGAGCGTTCCTAAGAATGAAGAGCAGAACATCGCGCATCGGATGTGCGGGAAACTGTTGATCTTCAACACATTTCTGACGATCATTTTCAATCTGTTGCGCTAATACATCTGGCGGATTTACGTAAGAATCCATGTAGGACTTCGCTCGGAACTTATGGTTTCTCGGGAACGAATCGTCGTCGCCCTCTGTATTGGGACGGAAGTCGTATTTGGAGTGCTCGTCCTTGCGGCGAATAAACGGTGAGTGGATATCGATCAGATCTTCAACGCTCAAACAGACATCAATGAAGTTCTCGACGACGTCCACGCCGAAGCGATCCATGTACCTTCGGATTCGATTACCATGGTTGGCCATCTCGTCAATCATTTTGCGATTGGTTTGTCCGAACCAGAAGTTATTCTTAAAAAAGTCGCAGTGGCCATATACGTGAGCCATCACGAGTTTGTGGTCCGTCGTCATATTGCTGCCCAGCAGATAGGCGTAACACGGGTCGTTGTTAATCACCAGTTCGTATATCTTTTGCAGCCCGTACGAGTAGCCTTTCGAAAGTTGTTCGTACTCCATACCGAACCGCCAGTGTGGATAGCGAGTGGGAAAGCCGCCATAAGCGGCAACGGCGTTCAACTGGTCGGCGTCCACGACCTCGAAGATCGTGGGGAAGAAGTCGAGGCCGTAGTCGCTCGCATGCTGCTCCATTTTGGCCTGGATTTCACGCAACTCCTCGTTCAACTCGCGAAATTTTTGCATGCGAATCATAGTTTTGCTCTTCGTAAGTTTTCGGACTAGATGAAGCAGTATCGATTATCAGTTCGCGATACATTTTGTTACTTAAATCTGCTTAGCCGCGACCTCTATTGGGTATTGGGGACGATCGCTACTTCAAATCGGTCGTCGGCCAGCGAGGTAATCACGTCCCAAAGTCGAGGTGACTGGTCTCGTAGTGCACTGCGGGCTCGCAGCAAAGCGACTGTGGCATTCGGAGCTTCGACTATTACTTCCGAATAGCCGAGTTTCACTTGATACGTATCGCTGGTTTCGGTCGAGTTTCGTTTTAGTGTTTTGCTATTTCCGTTCATGGGTCGCCTGTCTATCTTCCCTTCCCGAGGAATTTCTTTATCGAAGCATAGATGCCGTCCTTATCCGCGATTTCCGAAAGCACCAATCGTTCTTCGGAGTCGTCGAAAGTTTTCTGCAAAGCGCGGATGTATTCACCGCTGCCATACGGGCTTTCCACTTGGCCATAGCAAAACATATTGCACTTGGGCAGAAGTTTTTCACTCAACATTTTGAAGGCCTGGCGATTATCTTCGCCCCAGTTGTCTCCGTCGGAGAATTGGAAGCAGTAGATGTTCCATTGATCTACGGGGAACTCTTTCGTCAGGAGGTCGTCGCAAACCTTGTAGGCGGAACTGATCCTCGTGCCGCCGCTTTCGCGCGTGTGATAGAATGTGTGCT